>JAAEPA010000095.1 GCA_024222475.1 Gammaproteobacteria bacterium
CGCTACGAGGCGGATTGCACGCTTGCGGCGGCACATGGCTGCGTTGCACCGAAAGGCTGCGCAATCCTGCTCCGCCTGTCGGCCCAGGGCACACATCCTTGTGTGCCCGTGAAACCTACCCGGTTTCACCCTTGCAATAGCGGGCTATTACGCGTCGTTGCGCCTTGCCCTGTACCACCGCAAGCGCACACTCCACCCCGTCCAACTGAGGATTCTAGGATAAAGGGGAAACAACCCGCGGTAGCGAGGAATCGCGGCTCGGCGTTGGGAAACCGGGCCGAGAGACTCAATCCGGTAAAATGGGGCGTCTGGGTTTCGAAGCCGGTGGTGATGTAGGCTTGAAGACTCTGGACTATTTCTTTGGCTAAGAGGCTGGGCAGCAAAAACTGCATTCCTTGTGCTTTAGAGTCACCGAGCTCAGCGCATCCTACACTGACTCGGGATTCATCATGGCCTCCAATTGACGCCAACTCAGAAACAACCGATTCTCATGTCCGGGGAATTCCCGGAAATCCCATTTTTCGTAAAAGGCCTTGGCGGAATCGTTGATGCAATCGAGGATGACTGCCACGAAGGCAAAGGTTTGGCCCGATTCATAGCAATCCCGGAGGGCTCGCGCCAACAGCAATCGTCCCAACCCCTGTCCACGGAAACTCTGATCGACGCCCAACCACGCGAGAACGGCGACCGGCAGCGACCGGCGGGGCATACGTTTGATCAATTCGGGCGGCAGGTCGGAAAAATCGACCTGTCCCGGCGCCAGCGTGTAGAAACCGGCGATCCGTCCTCCGGAATCCGACAGCACTTTTGTCACGGACAGATGTTTGTCCCGATGCTGAAGGGCCTTGGTCTTCAGCCAATCATCGACGCCGGACTCTCCACACAGTAAGTCCCGCCTTGGATGACGGCGCCGCAGTGGCTCGACCCGAAATCCTACGGGGAACCTGATCCTGTTCATTCGCCACGCATCAAGGCGCCGAGGGCCTTCTGCGCATCGGTCAACTCCGGCGGCTCGTTGAGCGCATTCCAAAACGCAAGCTGCTCATGGGGCGCCAGTGCGATCATCTGCCGCTCGGCCTCACGTACCTCCCTTTCAGCCTGGGTAACGGTAATTGAACGCACGTAGTCGCTGATACTGATATGCCGCATCTGCGCTGCCTTTGCGATACAGGCCTTGCTGGCTTCGTCGAGCCGCACCATCAGCGTGGTAGTAGCGGTTGCCATGGTCAGTCTCCGGTCTCTGCTGTCATTAGAACCAAAGTGTATTGCTGAATGTAGTACAAAACAATCTAATGCGTCGGCAGTGGGTCGTTCCGCAGGCTCTTGCGGTCCAGCACGGGAGCCAGTTCCGACGCTCCGGCGGCGAAAGGAGTCACCATTGGGTCCGCACCTGGATCAATCCCTCCTACTGCGCATAGTTGCGTGCTGGAGTAGCACCGGTCTCCAGTTTGCTCGGCTCGGTGCCGACCTTTTTCACCTCGTAGAGATCGGTCTGGGCGAAAAACCCACAGTACGAGAGCAATGCCTCATACACCGCGCCCAACTGGTTGATGCCAAACTGCGCATAGGATACCCCGTTGCAGGGAGATGCGTGTCTTCTCCCCCCGCTCCCGGCGCATTTGTTCGCTGGCTGGCGGCAAAATAATCCCGATAGAGGTTTCGCAGACGGCTGTAGGGGGGCTTTTCGCCGCTTTCCTCCTCTTGCGCTGCCCAAGTGTCCAGGGCGGCCTTGATGTCGCCCTTGAACACCTCGCTCAAGTAGTGGTGGCTGTAAAACTCGTTTTCGTTGTTGATGCCGATATAGGTGGCGGCGGTGTCGGATGGGTTCACGTGCCTGTTATCCCGCCGGTTTGGGGTAGTAGCGCACCCCCGATAAGGGCTCGCGCAAGAATAAGTAGCGAGTTTCAGCTCGGGCTAAGTGCAATACCCGTGAACGAAAAATATTATGCTTATAAAACAATGTATTAAATTGATGCGTAAACTGGATTTCCGGGCTGGGCACGAGTGTGTCGAAAACCTATCAACAGGTTAGCTATTGTGGATCCACTTCC
>JAAEPA010000096.1 GCA_024222475.1 Gammaproteobacteria bacterium
GAAGATTCGGCGTACTACACACAGAGGCTTGTCGGGACTCCGGGTGGCGGGACTCAACTGCCGCCAGTGAGGGTTGATCAATTCGTTGTCGTTGGGCCAGCGATACCAGAAGAGGAGACCGCGCCGGTAGAGGAACTGTTCGAGCGCGAAATCATATTAAAAATACCCGTTGACAGTTTCTCACACGGGCAAGTACACGCATGTTAGAGGTTAATTATGGCTGAGGGAATATTTTCAGATGCAGGACTGAGCACACTTGCGAGCACAATCACATGTACTCAAAATGAGGATGGATCGGATGATCCAATTGATACTCAACTATGGATTGGGTCAACTGATAGTGGTAAAAAACTACAGTCTGATTCAGATCCAGGCGTTGATAATATCGTCATTTCAACAACCGACTCTGCGCCTGGAGGTGGACATGAGGCAACAGAGGTAAAATTGTCGCTCACTGAAGGCGGGCTCCCCGGAGCTACCGGCGGGGCCAGCCTGGATTTGACTGTCCACACGATAAGCGGAGGATCTTCAAACGCCGTGACTTTTTGGGTCAGGGTGGATGATGCTACCGGAACTGAGGGCACTGTAACGGAGCTGAGTATAGGCAGCAATGCGCTGAGATTGCTAGACATCTGATGCCTCTTAGCGTTGTAGAAGCCATACGCGATTCCAGACTTGAGCGAGAGCTTGAGCAGAACAGCCTTGAGCGGGCGATAAAAAGTTTGACA
>JAAEPA010000097.1 GCA_024222475.1 Gammaproteobacteria bacterium
CGATGATGTGGACAGGATATTCAAGACGATCACGCGGGAGTTGCAGAGTGACTCAAGACCGAGGGCTTTGTTTGTGGGACTCCAAGATCACGAAGCAGCCAAGCTGGTCCGATTGATTCGAGACGCGGGCCTCGACCTCACGATTGTTGGGGGGGACGCTCTCGGATCTGAAAACTTTCCAAGAAGATTTAAGGGCATTTCTTCAGGAAAGAGGAATCCCGGACATTATACTGATGGTATTTATGCGACAACATTCTTTATACGCGACGTCGGCAACTTTAAGGCACAGCAATTCCACCATGCATTCAAACGGCGATTAGGCAGAGAACCCGATGAGCTGGCTGCTACGAGTTATGATGCGGCAGCGATTGCCATTGTGGCTATCAAGCGGGCAAAGTTGGGTGGCGATCTGGCACAGAGTCGCGAACATATCCGCAATCAGTTGACGACTTTCAGCAACATTGAAACTGCCTACAAAGGAGTTACCGGTCGCATCTATTTTGATGAACACGGCAATGCCGTGAAACCCTTTCCTTTCGGTGTTTATTTGCAGAGCAAGCTGATCTCAGCACCTGTTCAGCTCAAGCCGATAGTAAACCCCGAAGCCATCGC
>JAAEPA010000098.1 GCA_024222475.1 Gammaproteobacteria bacterium
AGAAGCTGACGATGGCGGCGGTGCTGGACGATGACACCGATTACAAGGCCAGGCTGAAAACGCTCGACCGGGTTAATCAGCGGAGCGATGTGGCGCACTGCACCGACATGATCGCGCTAAAGGCGTTGGCCAAGCGGGCAAGCCGGGAGCTGGACTTTGTCTATGCGGCGCTGTTTGCCTGAGATAGGCATGGCGTGGTTGATGTTGCGCCATGGAGGCGAGCTGCGTTTCCTCGCCATCTCAAATTATTGATCATGGATATTTCCCGGAAAAAGATAGATGTCTTGTATCAGGATGTGCTGGGTGAGGTTGCGGTGCTTATTGACCGGCTGGAAGCAGTGAACGCGCAGTCCATCGAGAATGCAACAATCGTCGGGAGAACGGTTGAGAAACTTGTTAGGTTGGAAAAAACGCGGCGCTTGATCGCTATCTTCATGATCGTTGTTGTTGCCGTGGGCGCGGCCGTGGCTTTGGGCGCGCGTGCGTATGAAACTAAGATGCATTCCGGACAACAGACCATATGTGAAATGATCCGAGGCCAATAAAAATCAAAGCCTTGACACAACGAATAAAATCGGCTATTTATTGAGATTAGTTAATCATTCCAGTTTCGTGTGGCCACTGCATTCAGTGGTACCCGAAAAGCCTCTCCGGATCGGGAAGAGGGGCGGGTCGCAAGGCCTCGGTCTATATTTCAATACCAAGCAGCGCTTAAGCGCTTAATCATGTCACCCCAACGGGGAAACACTTCCCCAGCGGGGCGCATCTGTCGACTGCGCGGTGTTTCCCTTATTTTAATCAAACAGGAGAAACACCATGGCCAGTAGAGGCGTGAATAAAGTCATATTGATCGGCAACCTTGGGCAGGATCCGGATGTCCGTTATATGCCCGATGGTAACGCAGTGGCAAATGTCACCGTTGCAACATCGGAGAGTTGGAAGGATAAGGCAACAGGCGAGCCGCAGGAGCGTACCGAGTGGCACCGAGTCGTATTTTTTCGACGTCTGGCTGAGATTGTTGGCGAATACCTGAAAAAGGGTTCCAAGGTCTATATAGAAGGCAAGCTTCAGACCCGCAAGTGGCAGGATCAGAATGGTCAGGATCGCTATACAACCGAGATCGTGGCGGATCAGATGCAGATGCTGGACTCCAAAGGAGGCAGCACAGTGTCTGCAACACCCGCCTCGAGCGATGCCGCTTCAGCACCATCGAATAACGGCCTCGATGACGATGTGCCTTTTTAAAATGCGGTAGCCTTTAATCATTTCACCCCAACGGGGAAACACCTTCCCCAGCGGGGCGCATCTGTCGATTGCGCGGTGTTTCCCTTTTTTAATCAAACAGGAGAAGCACCATGTCAAACGATACCAACGAGATCAAGTACTTTGATCTTCACATCCGGGGAATCGGTTACCTCAACAGAATTCGCGAGGTCAAGCCGAAGCACGCCGATCCCTTTCTCGCCACCGAAATCAGCGCACTCTATGGTTCGTCCGATGATGTGCATTACACGTATTTCGATACTCGGGTGGTAGGGAAAGAAGCACAACGCCTTATACGCGCCGCGATGAAGCATGTGGAGGCGAAGCGCAAGGTACTGGTGGGTTTCAAGCTAG
>JAAEPA010000099.1 GCA_024222475.1 Gammaproteobacteria bacterium
CACGGGGCAGGAAACTATGATGCCGACGCAGTAAGAGAGCGGATTGAATCTGACTATCTGGACGCTTGGACTGAGCAAGAAGAAAACTACCTGAATGATGCTCCGCGCCTATATGATCAGGACTTTATTGAAGACGAGCACCTTCATTGTAATTCATTGGAAGTTCATCAATGAGATTTTCAGCGAAGTCATCACGAGCGGCTTTAATTACTCGCTCCCGATCTGCACGAGGTAGCCAGATTTTGAACCCCATTTTTGATCCAATTTCAGCGAGTAGTGCCTGAATTACGTGAGATTGTCTGTCGGATTGTTGTTGGGTTTCGTTGTCGGCATCGGCAGCAATCTCCTCTTCAGAATCTTCCGGAATCTCGACTGTTATTTCCCCCCGAGTAGTTTTAACAGTATGTACACTTTTTAAAGCACGTAGATCTTTAGCGGACAGATCGTATGTTTTCTCCTCCTCTGCTTGTTTTTTCAAAAGTGAGAGCAAGTAGTCTCCATCATCGGTAGGCATTTCGCGAAGAGAGCGTTGAAAATTTGCACCCCAACCGACGGAGCCAAATTCAATGTTTTTTGTCCATGAAAGCTGATGCCAAATTTCGGGGTTAGATACAGGTATAGCGTTCTCACAACGAAGGCATGGGGAAGTTTTATCACTACATCGGCACACTGAGTATTTAAGCGCACCTTTGATCAACCCTGCACACCTCAGGCATCCTCTTGGTCATCTGGATATGGAAGTGGTGTTAGGGACGAATAGCTATGGCGCGCAGGTGCGTTATATTGGAAACGGATATCCTGCCCTTACACTACTGACCATCGACTGACCAATGCTGGTGGTGTGTACTGTCGATGCTTCGGGCGTCTTCTCAGATTCTGCCATCAGCTTGATACCCAGCATTACCAACACGAACATAGCCGCAGTCCGGCAAAAGGGATGCGGGTACATATTTTGTGTCATGTGTCGCACAATATATTCTTTACGACGAGACATGGCAAATATGACTTTACGAAGCCATATTTGCCATTTCGAGCCCACGCTAGGCCGTATACGTCATCAACGTTGGACGGCGGCTTTGCGGACTTTGCTGCCATTCACAAGTTATTGGTTGAGTAGAAATTGATGGTTTTGATCAACGGCAAACCACGCAGAACTTTCAACTGGTTCCGGATCCTCGTTCTCTGCGATAATAAAATGGTATGACGGTCTATTTAGTTTCGGCAATCCGTTTAGTTGCAAGGTCAGCGAATTTTCCGCATAGCTAACAATCCGGCTGTCGTAAAACCCCAATTTCGGATATCGAATATCAAGGGCTTCGCCGTCTTCTGTTCCGATAACCACGAGATTCTCACCGTCACTCCATTCCTGGGCATCAAGGCACTGCCCGGTGCAAGGATCGCCTTGTAGTTCGTTTTGTAGGGTCAAACTGAGCGACACACGTTCAAGCTCTGGCCTGCCGTCAATTGCTAGCAAAATCGCAGTGCATTTGCGCACACTCATGTCGGCAGGTAGCTTGGGGTCGAACGTGACGGCTCTCAGAGAAACTGCACTTTCGACCAGGTCATGCGCTACGACGGTCGACACTACTGAAATCTGACCCAGCTCGGTACTCACGAGTAATTGTTTTACGACTTCGACCACGGCAATCCCCAAGAACTGTTTGAAACAGGATTAATCAAATTACGTTTTCGACGAAAGCTCTGCATGAGTCCGCTTTGGGCTCAGGGCGGACCTTCGCCGCGACGCAAACTAGCGGAGGGGCATTTTTCTTGACCTGAAGGACCGCTGTGCGGGACTTTGCTGCCCCATTGTTAGAGATCCGATGTGTCAGGTTGACTATACCGTTTCACAATATTCACGTAGGTTTTCGGCGAGGTTTTTGGAGCCGATCAATGAAGAGAATGGTGCTAACATATTGCGATAGGGAAGATGCGCCTGAATTAGGTTGGCGTGTTTTTCCCGAAGGTGAGGAAGTGAAGAATGACAACGAATACCACGTCAAAGCGTGCTCAGATGAAATCGTCGCACTCGTCTCCATGGAAAGGGAAAAAGGGCTCAGAACGTGGCTCCAACTCACAATCGAAATAGATGAATTTCCTTTGTATTTCTGGTTGCCTGCCGAACTGTATCTGGTTTGCGAAGTGTTTGCAGCAAAACCGTTTCCGACCGCTCTCCCCATTTATAATCCTCCGGTTGAAATACCTGCCAAACTAATCGCCACTGGAGTGAGTGTATACAGGGCGGCGTGATGTCCAGTGTCTGGCAAAACTCGGCATGTAATTCCCAGATGAAAATGTATTAAGTTGGTTCTTCGTGACCTAATGGGATGAACTGCTCACTCCGCAGGAAGTTGCCGATATTGTTAAGATCAGCACAAAGCAATTGCGGTCTCTGACGAACATCGGTGCTATTGCCTACATCAATGTGGGCCGAGGATTACAACGAGAGGCACGCCGATATCTGATGGCTGACGTGGAGGCGTTCATAACCTCCAGAAGGCATGTAAATTATCCATTCCGCCGCCCGGTATCGGTACTCCATTCCAGTGAAGACATTCTGGAGATACGCAGCAGACAGCTAAGAGAGAAGCGCGCCCGCAAACTACGAAAGGAATGCCGTTGAAGCACTAGAATCTGCTAGCTCATAACCGTCCATCAAACCGGGAGAACTCCAATGATCATCTCGGGTTCAAATAGATCTCCGATATGGGCGTGTGCCATTCAGTCCTTCTTGCAGAAATAGAGTGCCACGTACGGAGGCATGTTTTCGTGTTCTTGAGTGACACCATCAGCTCCGCCTGCACTCGACAACCCAGATGAATCTGAAAGATTCGGCTTTCTTTGTGAAGGATCACCGGTAAGAGGGCCGCTATTTGTGTCAAACTTGTTGACAATGACAAGGCGATCATCATTCCTAGAATTGTGATTGTGGCTCGGCATTTGCTCTGATGTAAGTGTTACAGTCTCTAACCCACCAACAGCTTTGATCGGATCGTCATTCAAGGATGGATAATCCGTCAGCTCTACCCCATTCGCATCGACATTCTTGTTAACACCAGCGCCGACAATCACTCTACCCCCAGCAGGGGAAAACCTGGTCCAGCCCCTCGGACAGGCGTCCTCTTCTGACCGATCAAACGCCGCGATTATCCCTCTCGCTACTCGATAAGGCTCCATCTCGGCCTCCAAGGTTTCAATTCGACTGATTGCAGACAGTAGTCTTGACTGCATGCAGGTAAAATTCGCCTGAGCAGCTTTCGTTGTATTGGTAGCCTCCATTAAGGAAGAAATAGAGCAGTCCTGCGCTTCGGTACTCACAACTCCACTAAGCAATATAAAAAGAAACCCACTAGCAACCATAGTCCAACGGGCTTTCGACGACTTTACGAACGACTGCGCAAGATATTTCATAACGTTGTTCTCCGATATAGGCGAATACGGCCAATATGAGCGCCCCAACAAGCACTTCAACAGCGTGTCTTATCAGCCAATGTGGTTTGTGTTCCTCTGGTGGTTTATCTTCCATATCCAGACCGGTTTTTACTGCTGTGGAATGTGAAACAATACCATAGGTAGTATTTGTAATGAATATCCCCTTAGTTCGGAGTCCATTCGCCAGATAGTTCAGCATAAGAACAATGATCATAGGGTGACAGCGATATGCGCCTGGCACACAGTTGGCGCACACCCATCTTCCTCACACCACCATAGCGAGTTGTAGCAATTCCTTTAAACTTTCGGTCATGGTGGGTCGTTATGCTGAGGAATGGCTATTTTTGGTTTTGGAGTCCGCAATAGGCCGCGTCTGGTGGTCAGCGATCGCGTGAGAAAACCGTGGCAGTCTCGGCTCAGGCTGCCCTCTCGCAGCGTGTTTGCTTACGCGGCCCTTGCTGCAATCGCAGGAGGCCTTTTTGCATTCAACGCAGATATAGGCGGGGCAGAAACGGTGTCTCGCTACATGCCAATCTGTGCCGAAGGCAAGAGGGTAACCTGTATTGTCGATGGGGATACCATATGGCTGAAGGGTGAGAAAATCCGGCTGGAAACATTTAACACACCGGAGATGAACGGAAAGTGTGAGCGTGAGCGGCGACTGGCGCGGCAGGCAACCAAGCGTTTACAACAGATCCTATCTTCTAATCCCTTTGAAGTCAGAAGGAACGGGAAGGATCGCTATGGACGTACCCTGGCGAGAATTGAAAATTCATCGGGCAACGTTGGTGACGTTCTGATTGCCGAACACCTGGCGCATAAATGGCGCGGCTACAAAGAGGGCTGGTGCCCTTAGGCTCGGGCACAAGGAATTTCAGAAATTCCGTAAAGCAGATGGAGACGCAATTGATCGCCCGCGCCATCAAATACCTCGGTATGCTTCTGTTCTTTCTCGCTGTCTGCTTTCTCGCACTATTGGCAGTTGGGGCCGGGCTTGCGTACGATTTCGAATTTATGGTTCGGTTTATGGATCCGACCAAAGGGGAAAATATTCGCGTCTATATTTGGGCTCTGGCCCCTGGCGCGCTCCTTTGGCTTGTTGGTAGCTTGTTAAAAAGTGGAGGACCTGCCAGATGAGACAACTCATAGCTTCTGTCCTCTTCCTCGCGCTGACGGCCCCTGTTCTTGGACAGGAGGAAGTTCAAAGTGCGGAATATTTGGGTTTCAAACCTATTGCAGCTCTTTGGGGATTGGCCACAGTAAGGGACGGTGACGGCGTTCTGTTTGGGGATGTTGAAGTTCGGCTCAGGGGTATCGCCGCCCCGGAGGATAGCCAAAAGAATCGAGAGCCAGGCGGTCCGGAATCCACCGAGAACTTGCGTGACATTGTGGAAAAACACAAAACAGACCGAGGTCAGCTGATGCTGTGTCACTTGGATGGTTCAGTCACAAGAGGACGCCCGGTCGGTGTTTGTTTCCTTAAGTATCCAGGCGGGGTGGGTGGCAAGATGAGGGATATCGGCCGGCTGCAAGTCGAGATGGGTCACGCTCGCGATTGCCCGCGGTTCTCGGGCGGAATGTATGCGGACGCTGAGAAACTGGCGAAAGAGAACGGGCAAGATCTGAGCGCAATCTACCCTTTGCCGAACTATTGTATCAAATGATGGCCTCGAAAATGCTCCCGCAAGATCTCGTAATTAGTGATGGTACGATCGAGAGCCTGTTTGCAACTCCGCAACACATCAAAATCAAATTCCGCGACTGGCAGGAGAATAGATGGCTGTTTGAGTGTGAGGGTGTCGAGGCCTATGAGGATTTCGGAGCCACCGGAGAGGAGCTCGGCGAACTTAGGCAAGAAGTGGTCGCGTCTGCTAAGCATACCCGCTTCATTTTCTGTTCTGCATGGTCAGGAAAAACTGTTCTTTCTGTTGATGCAAAGAGAATAAAGGCCCTCAAAGAATGAGGGCGATCTACTGTCACGTTAAGACACGGTTCATAACAATTTCGCTTATTGATTGATGTTAGGCTTACAATGCAACTTTTGAGGTATTATCCCCAAAATTGCATCATGAGAGGAGCACAACATGATAAAGGCTATTTCGATTGGTTTGGTAAGCATCTTATTGGCGGCATCAACAATTGGCTCGACCTATGCCCACAGTGGCGGCTTGAACCAGAAAGGATGCCATAACAATCACAAGACAGGTGGCTATCACTGCCATCGTTAACGTCGCTCACTCACAGATTTCGTGGCTACCAGGTTGGCCAACCATTGCGGGCAATCGTTCAAAAAATTGCGGCTTTGTATTCTTTGTATTGGGCTGAGTGGACCCACATGGCTGCACAGTTCATAGGCACTGCTTTGTTCGATCAGGACCCAGTAAGTAGATAGGTGCCTTGAGTGGTGCTGATTTGTCCGCCATCTGCCCGGTGCACGAATATGGCTGACATCGTAGCGCCATTTGTTTTCATGTTGATGTCAGTCAGAACCTTGCCGTCACCATACTGCGCCTTAAAGTTGGAAGTGCCATTCTTGTACATGGGCATCCAACCGGTATCGCCAAATCCGCCCATCATGCGAACTGACATGGTGCCCGCGCAATCGCGGCCTTTGATCTTGTCGGCAAAGCTGTTGCCGGACGTTTTTGTCCAGGTTGAGGTGTCGCACGCTCTCACAGGCGTTGTGGCTATTGTCATAGCGCCGGCAAGTACGGTGAATACTATGCGGAGCGTTTTCATATTGCCCTCCTTAATAATGAAGCACTGCTTACCCTGCTGTCTTACGTGACTGTAGCGTGATCTGAGCCAAGAAGGTGTGGTCTTTCACACATTGCCGCGAGGATATCGAGAACTAGAAAACTTGGATTTTCGTGAAGTTGAGTTCTCTGACGTAGCAGCCCGTGAAATCATGGAGCGGCGAAGCCCAGCCAAGAAGAATCGGATGGCAATTCATTTCGATTTCGATATGCATATGCACGACAATACTCACTATTTCTGGCTGAATATGCCCAACTGTTGCGTAAATAATCCCATAATTGGTATAATACACCAATTCCAGCAGGAGATGCGCACATGCTTACCAGCACATACGATAATCGCCCCCGGCAAAAGCTACACGGCCTCCCGTCTGGCAAGATAGGTATCATCGAACGCGGCACCGTCTACAGGACCGGAACCGACGAAAGGGGCCGGCCTGTCGAGGTCACGCTGCCATCAATTGAATTCAGGGCGGTGGAGTAAGCATCGCGAATTCAGAAGGTTGGTGATTTTAAAATGGCAGAAACTTCAGACCGCGATGACAAGAGTCAATGCCTGCCTGCATACACGGAGCCGGAATCAGCTTCGCTGCCCAGGGCCGTGCTGGAGCTCAATGGGCACACCCTGGAGGTAAGGGGCACGGCCGAAGCCGTTGAGAATCTCCGCAACAGCACAGGCGTCGATGCTGGAAAGGAGTTCATCGATTCCTGCATATCTGACGTGGTTGTCATCAATCGCAGTCGAACGGGCGACCTTACTGAGAATGTACATAACACCCTGGCAATGATCCGCGAACTGAAGCCGCAAGATCCAACCGAAGCATTGCTGATTACGCAAATGACCGCGGTCCATCAGGCAGCTATTAGGATGGCTTACCTCCTTTCCGTAGAAACAAGGGTCGAAGTCATATCGATGAAAGAGAAGGCTCTCAACCGTCTTTCCCGGACCTTTGCGCAACAGGTCGAGACACTGAAGAAGTATCGCACTGGTGGACAACAGAAGATCACTGTCCAGCACGTTCAGATGAGCGACAATGCGCAAGCCGTGTTCGGCGATGTAGGGGGTGGGTCCGATGAGAAAAAGTAGCCCGTACCCCATGCACAACTCTCCGCGATGTACGGCGAAGAGCAAGCGCAGTGGGGTTAGATGCAAGAACCCAGCCGTCAGGGGTTGGAAGGTATGCAGGATGCACGGGGCAAGAGGCGGATCTCCCCGCGGGCCGAGCAGTCCGAGTTATAAACATGGTCGGTATTCAATTGCCGCAAAAGAACAGCGCTTGGCACTGAAGCTGTTGCAGGCCGATAGCTTGGCCACTCTGTGGGCAATGGCTGAATTGATGGAAGAAGGTGTTTAGCCCGCCCGTAATAGTGACCTCTTCACACGGCTTGAGCAGGTTCGGCTGCGCCGACTATCTGAATGGCCCTGCTGTTGGATTTTGATTGTCGGACTGCGGGATTAAAATTCCAGATTGTTCAATTTGCGGACGTGTCGTTCGATACAGGTAATGTGACAATCGAGAACGGGAACCGGTGATGCGATCTGGCCAGGAAAAATTGAAGAACATGCCGCTTCGAAAAACGGCGTTGGCAATAGCAAGGCAGCGTGGCCACAGCGGCGCCATTCTGATCACCAAATCGGAGGAAGGTTATCACATTGGTGTATCGGGCCTCTCAGATTCTGAAATCCAAGAGGCCCTTTGCACTGCCATCCACCACCATATCAGAATGGTGGAGCGAGACCTGACTTAAGTCTTGTCCGACTTCTCGCGGTTCGCCTCTGTCTGAAGTATCCTCAGGTTCCGGCGATGGTCGGTACCACCCTTGGCAACAGGCTTGCGGTGATCTACTTCCCAACTCTTTTCACCGCTTTTCCCATGGGAGGGTCGATAGACTTCATTGCCGAGCTCGTCTCGACGATACATGTCAGGACTCTTCCCGCGTACCTTTTGAGCCTTGTTCCAGGCCCAGTCTATGTCGTCTTTGTCAACAGCCATCATAATTCCTTTCGTGGCGTAAGGTGCGAACCGCACTTGCCCGGTTTGAAAGGAATGCTATAATCCCCAGTGTCAACGGAGGGCACAGATTGCCTTACAGACCGAGTGACCTGCCTACGGTTCGCGCCGGAAAATGTGCAGGTCATTTTGATTCTGAGGCTGGTATCGGTTGCAGGCCGGCGCCAGCCTCAGTCTGCTGAAGCGAATCACTTCAGCCAGTCCAATAATATAGCCAAATGGTGTATCGATGGAGTCCGCTGGATTGTGGCTTCGCCAAATTTGTCCTCGTTTTTGGGTGCGGTGACTACATGGTGACTACACGACCAAATCCGTGCTGAAGAACACGGATAGCCTGACTTTTAACTAATTGTATTTACTTGAAATTCTGGAGCGGGCGATGAGATTCGAACTCACGACCCCAACCTTGGCAAGGTTGTGCTCTACCCCTGAGCTACGCCCGCTCGGCTGTGCCGGTTTTCTGGTCGATCCCCGGCGGGGGTAATTGGCGGGGCAAGGCCCTGCGTCC
>JAAEPA010000100.1 GCA_024222475.1 Gammaproteobacteria bacterium
CCATGATCTCAAACAAAAAGGTCTCGACGCCTTCCTCAGTCAAAACAACGGCGAAGGCTGGCTGCTGCCGGAGTCGCTGCGGCTGGCTGATTACGGCCTCGGCCACGACGACCGGGCCAAAGCGCCCCAACCCGTCGCCCCCCGGCTCGGCCCTCGCTTCTTACCCTGGCAGCTAGAAAAGTCCGTCGAGGAGTCCTGGGCCGAGTGCGAGCGCCACGCCGAGAATTTGCGGTTGTTGCTTGGCCCCCAGACCTCGGAGGTTTCCAAAACCTCCGAGGTCTCCGATGAGGGGCCAACCGACCTCTTCGGCCAGCCCCTCCAGCGGGATTTGTTCGGTAATGTGGTGTATCCGAAGTCGAAGGGGAGGAAGAAATGAAACGCTTACCGGCAATCTTTTGTATGGTGTTCTTGTTAGCCCTGGCCTCGCCGCTTTATGCTGCCCCACCCAGCCAAAGCGGTACAGCTACTCTGACCCTGACCAACGACTCCGAAGAAACCATTTGTGTTGTCCAGATTTCTTTGGTTACAGCCGACAATTGGGGAGATGACTGGCTGGGTGAGAATGAAACGATTGAGTCTGGGCAGACGCAAGATTTTGCGTTGGCGCCAGGCAATTACGATGTTCGTTTGTTGGATTGTGACGATGAAACGTTGTTGGATAAACGTAACTTGTCGATTGCGGACAGTTATGAATTATCTTTCACTAGATCGAGCCTATGTGAACGATTAAATCAAGTCGGACTGGCATTCTACCGGCAGGCGCAATATTCTAATGCGCTTGAGCAGTTTGAACAAGCCCGCACCTGTTATCAGGAAACTGGTGATCGCGCCAGCGAGGGGCACACCCTGAATAACATTGGGACCATTTATCATCGTCAGGGGCAGTACGAAGCAGCCCTGGACTCTTTCCAACAGGCGCTAAGCATCATGCAGGAGGTCGGTGACCAGGACACGGAGGGGACCACCCTTAACAACATCGGGTTCATTTATTCTAGTTGGGGGCAATATGGGGCTGCTCTAGATTATTATCGACAAAGCTTAACCATCAGGAAAGAGATCGGTGACCAGGACACGGAGGGGACCACCCTTAACAACATCGGGTTCATTTATTCTAGTTGGGGACAATATGAGGCTGCTCTAGATTATTATCGACAAAGCCTAACCATCAGGAAAGAGATCGGTGATCGAGCCGGTGAGGGACAAAGTTTGGCTAACATTGGGGTTGTGTATGATAAGCTGAGTCAATACGAAGTAGCACTCAACTATTACCAGCGGGGGCTGACCATCAGGCGGGGAATCGACGACCGAACCGGGGAGGCGGACAGCCTGGCCAACATCGGGAGTATTTATTCTCGTCTGGGGCAGCACGACACGGCGCTCGATTATTTGGAACAGGCCCTGACCATCAGGCAGGAGATGGGCGACCCCGTCAGGGAAAAAGCGAGCCTGAACGACATCGGGGCCGTTTACATCAGTCTAGGGGAGTATGACGCGGCTCTCGGCTATTTAGAGCAGGCGTTGATCCTTAGCAAGGAGATCGGCGACCGAGACACGGAGGAGGACAATCTGAATAACATCGGGGCCGTTTACATCAGTCTAGGGGAGTATGACGCGGCTCTCGGCTATTTAGAGCAAGCATTGATCCTTAGTAAGGAGATCGGTGACCGAGAAGGGGAGCAAAACAATCTGAATAACATCGGAACCGTTTACGACAGTCTGGGGCAGTATGATGCGGCTCTCGACTATTTAGAGCAGGCGTTGATCCTTAGCAGGGAGATCGGCGACCGAGACACGGAGGGGATCAACCTTAGTAACATCGGGAACATCTATAATCGTCTAGGTCGGCACGAGACTGCCCTGGAGTATTACCAACAAGCCATAGGCGATCTTGAAGCTGTTCGCTCCACGGCGGGAAGTGAGCAAGGTCGGGCTAAGTATATAGCCCAATTTGCCAATCTCTATCGAAAGACCATTGAACTTTTGTACCAGCAGGAGCAGCTAGAGCAAGCATTTCAAACAATGGAGGGAGGGCGGACGCGGGCCTTTTTGGATACTCTCTCCACTGGCCAGGTGCGTCTGCGGGATGATGACGCCGCTGAACTGCTGGAGCGGGAACAGGCAGCCTACGCTCAACGGCAGACGATTCGTATTGAACTGGCCGAAGTCAAAGCCAACAGCCCAGACAGGGTAGCCAATTTGGAACAAGATATGGCTGAAGCCGAAGCCACCTATCAGGATATCCAGGCGGCCATCGCCGCTCACGGTGCAGAGTTAGCCGCATTGGTGCCGGGGCGCAGTGCGGATACCGTGTTGGACGTCGAGCAAGTTCAAGCCCGACTGGATCAGCAGACTACGATGGTGGCATACTACCTGCTCGAAGACAACATCTTGGCCTTCATCCTGACCGGCGACAGCTTTGACACTGTCGCTCTGGACGTGACCCCGGAGCAATTAGTCACTAAAATTATCGCCTTCCGTGACTTTGCCAACCTCACCGAGGCCCACCCCACCAGCGCCGTGACCTTGTATGATATGCTAATTGCGCCGCTCAAAGACCACCTTCCTTCGACAAGCTCAGGACAAGCCCCGCCCCACTTAGCCATCATCCCCCACCAATCCCTCCACTACCTCCCCTTCACCGCCCTAAGTAATGGTGAACACTACCTGATTGACGACTATACCCTGACCGTCCTGCCCAGCGCCAGCGCCCTGCCCTTCATTTTAAAAAATGCAGAGGAGCAAGGGAGCGGCGGCGCAGGGAAGCAAACAGACACCACCTCCGCTCCCTTGCCCCCCGGCACCCCTGCCTTAATTCTCGGCAACCCCACCACCGCCGATTACGATACCGTTGCCTCACTGGCCACCACTCGCGATTCGCTCGGCTCCCTGCCCTTTGCCGAAAAAGAAGCCAAATCCATCGCCAAACTATTCGGCGTCGAACCACTCATCGGTGAAGCGGCTACCGAAACCGCCGTGCGAGAGCAAGTCAGCGAGGCCAACATCCTCCACCTGGCTGCCCACGGCCAATTCAATCCCGTCGCCCCCCTCAACTCCCTCATCGCCCTGGCCCCGGATGAGACCAACGATGGTTGGCTCACCGTAGGCGAATCCTACGGCCTCGATCTCGAAAACACCGATCTGGTCGTTCTCAGCGCGTGCGAAACCAACCTCGGCGATCTCAGTGCCGGAGATGAGTTGGTCGGTCTGACTCGCGCCCTCATCTTCGCCGGCACGCCCAGCGTCATCGCCAGCCTGTGGGCGGTCGAGGATGAAGCGACGTCGCTGCTGATGGAGCGATTTTACACCCATCTGCAAGACGGTACGGGCAAAGCCGAGGCGTTGCGTCAAGCGCAAATCGAAGTGCGGGAGGAGTATCCCAACCCCTATTACTGGTCGGGTTTTGTGTTGAGTGGCGATCCCGGTTTTGGGTCGGGGAGTGAAGGTGCTGAGGAGCAGGGGGAAGTAGTGAGTAGTAGTGGAAGTTCCGATATGGCTGAGACTACCGAGGGGCAGTCGAGTAGTAACTGCTTCAGTTTACTGATCATCATCGGTGCATTGGGGTCGGTTGGGATGGTTGTGAGGCGGAGGAATGGGGGGCTGCAAAATCGGATATCATAGCTGAGTATATTTGAACGAGAGTGCATAATGAATGATTTCGAATCATGATACATTTTGCACAATATTTTGACCAGATAAACCATTGAGGAGTATTCCCAGGTGAAAGTAGACAAAGTAAAAACATACAAAATAACATTGATGCTACTTGCGTGTATAGGCTTGTTATCTTTGTTTGCATCTTCCGCTTTGATGCAAACAGGTGGATCTTCTGAAATCGTCCTTGATCCGGCTGATCCTCTTGAAAACGATATTCCCCCATTAATAGCCGCAACACAGAATCTTCAGATCGAGTCAATCAATCCTCGTCATGCTCATCTTACTTTTAATTTTCTTTTTAGAAATGACGGGCCAGGAGAAGTAACTCGTTTAGATGTGTTTTTACCGATCCCTTCAAATTACGATAATCAACGCATTTATAATCTGTCCTTTACTGCTCCTTATACCGTTCTTACCGACCGTTATAATCAACCGATAGCCTATTTCAAATTTACCAACCTCGCCCCAGGTCAACAAGCAACGGTTTCTTGGGGTGGTGATGTTGAAGTTGAAGCCAAAAATTATAACATAGACCCCGGCCAAGTGACAGGGTTGGATCAAATTCCACCTGACATAATTAGTGCCTACACTACAAATGAAAACAAATATCGTTTAGAAAGCCAAATAATCCAAGATGCTGCCCAGGTGGCTGCCAATGGCGCAACTAACCCTTACTGGATTGCTCACAACGTTCACGACTTCGTGGCTAATCGTTTAACATATTTTAATGATCATCAGTGGGATGATGCTGAGACGGTTTATTTACAGCAACATGGTTCTTGCAGCGAGTATACCTTTCTATTCATTGCACTATGTCGAGCCAATGGTGTACCGGCTCGCTATGTGGGAGGAACTCGCCAACGTCAAGATGGTATCTATGTTGATACTGTTTTTCACCGGTGGGCAGAAGTCTATCTGCCGCCATATGGATGGGTGCCAATAGATGTAACCCATGATGACATAGAGGGAGGTTTGCCAGTATACACTTATTTTGGTGCTATAACGGATGAACGCTTCGCAGTAGCAATTAATGGTGGCGACTCTGAATACCTGGGATGGAATTATCATAGTTCCTATCGCTATTATTATACTGGCAGCCCACCAAATAGAACTCGGGAACGAAGTTTTATATGGCAGTCTTATCCATCCAAATTACAAGTTAATCCTCCTCAACTTACCAGTTTAGTCTTGTCCACAACTAATACAATAACTTGGGATTTAGATATTATCTCGACAAATGGTTCTTATGACTGGTCGCTTGTTTCCGCTGACAACTGGTTGCAATTAGATAAAGGCAGTGGAACTACACCTGATACAATCCGCTTGGTAGCTAATACAACGGGTTTTCCTTTAGGAATTCGCTCTGGTCAAATAGTACTTAATTCTAGTTCATTAAATACAAGTATTACTGTACCAGTTAATATAGTCGTTGTAAATGAGATTTTTGAGACTTATCTGCCAATAATTATAAAGCCAACACGATAGTTTCTTGTGTGCCAAGAATTGGCTCAATTTAAGTTCCACAAGGGATTCTGGATACTTTGAATTAATTGGTTTGGATTAAAAATCAGAAACATTTCGGGTAAAAACCGTTTTGAACAGTATATGTCCAAGAAAGTATTGTCCCTAGAAAGAAAGGGTAAGGAGAAATGAAACGTTTTGTTCTAGCTTTACTAATAGTGATTAGTTTATCATCCCTCACATCCAGCGCTTTAGCACAATCAGAAAAGGAACGCTGTGATATCCTTAACCAGAAGGGGAATTTACTCTACCATCAAGCGCAATACGATGGAGCTTTAGTTCAATTCCAACAGGCTAACGAGTGTTATCGGGCAATAGATGACCGAACCGGGGAATCGAGATCTCTCAACAGTATAGGAGACATTCATTATCGGTGGGGAGAAACTGAGCAAGCCCTGGAATACTACCAACAAAGCCTGACCATCGCTCAGGAAATCGATGACCAGACCGGGGAAGGAAATACCCTTAATAATATTGGTGATATTTATTATCTGTGGGATAAATATGAACAAGCGTTAGACTACTACCAGCAAAGCCTAACTATCTACCAAGAGATCAATGATCGGGCTGGGGAAGGAAACAGTCTTAACAATATCGGCGATGTTCATTATCGTTGGGGCCAATACGACCAAGCGCTGAAAGATTACCAGAACAGCCTGAGTATCGCTCAAGAAATAGGAAATCAGATTATGGAAGGAAACAATCTCAACGATATCGGAGACATATACTATCATTGGGATGAATATGAACAGGCATCCGACTACTACCGGCAAAGCCTGACCATCCATGAGGATATTGGTAACCAGGTTGGGGAAGGAGGCAATCTCAACAATATCGGTGATATATATAAACGTCAGGGGAAATATGAGCAAGCATTGGACTACTATCAGCGCAGCCTGAACATCGCTCAGGAAATTCATGATCGAATCTTGGAGGGGAATACTCTCAAAGATATTGGCCAAATTTATTCCAAACAGGGGGAGTATGAGCAGGCCATGGATTACTATCGACAAAGCCTGACTATCCGTCAGGAGATAGGTGACCAGGCAGGAGAGGGGACAACGCTAACAAATATCGGATATATACATTTCAGTTTAGGGCAATATGAGCAGGCCATGGACTACTATCAACAAAGCCTGACTATCCATCGGGAGGTAGGCAACCGGAGAGGAGAGAGTGCGGTCCTCAGCAACATGGGGTGTGTTTATTCTAGTCAGGGACAATATGAACAGGCGTTGGAGCATTACTGGCAGAGTCTGAGCATTGACCAGAAGCTTGGTGACCGGGTTGGACAAAGCTGTAACTTTATTAATATGGGGAATATATATTACCGTTTAGGTCAATATGAGCAGGCGCTAGAGTACTATCAGCAAAATCTAACGATCTATCGCGAGCTAGGCGATAGAGGCGGGGAAGGCCAATCCCTTAGCGGTATTGGGTTAGTTTATGAACGTCAAGGACAATACGAACAAGCGCTGGATAACTTGAACCAAAGCTTAGCTATTGATCAGGAGATTGGAAATCGGCATGATGAAGGGCATGCTCTCCACAATATTGGGTTGGTTTATGCCAATTTAGAGAAGTATGAACAGGCTTTAAAGTATTATCAGAAAAGTCTAATTATCCGCCGGGAGATAGGTGACCGAGCTGGACAAGGGGCTACCCTTGATAATATTGGGAATGCTTATTTCAATTTGGAAAAATATGACCAAGCGCTGGACTACCATGAGCAAAGCCTAACTATCCGCCGGGAGATAGGCAATCAAGCTGGAGAAGGAGTTGCTCTGACCAATATCGGGAGTGTTTATGACCGATTAGGTCAATATAATCAAGGACTCGATTACTATCAACAGGCTATCGAAACAGTTGAAGCGGTGCGTGGTCAAGCTGGCGCTGAACAGTGCCGGGCCAGCTATATTGAAAAACATGCCTGTCTTTACCGTCGTTCGGTAGCGCTTTTGCATCAACAAGACGAGGGTGAACTGGCTTTCTACACGACCGAACGTGGGCGGGCCAGGGCATTTCTCGACTCGTTAACGACCGGACAAGTAAGACTATGGGATGATGATGCCGCCGAACTGTTAGCCCAGGAACAAGAGATCTACGACCAGCGCCAATCCATCCGAAGTAAATTAGTCGAGGCCGGTGCGGATGTTGAACTTGTAGCTGACTTGGAAATTCAGTTAGCCGAGTTAAACGAAGCCTATGAGGCTATAAAACAAAAGATTATCGCTCGTAAGGATCAGTTGGCTCAACTCATACCTGGCCGCAGCACCGACTATGTACTGGGAGTGAAACAGTTACAGCCTTTGCTCGATGAGCAGAGCACACTCATTTCATACTATGTTGTGGAAGATAATGTGTTGGCTTTTGTGGTTACGAGAGACAATTTTGAGACAATTTTGCTTGAGGTCAGCCCCAAGGAGTTAGAAACGCAAACTATCATCTTTCGCGATTTCGCTGATCTCGACACGTCCCATCCTAACAACGCCATCACGCTCCACAACTGGTTGATTGATCCACTCAAAGAACATCTAAACACATCTCAACTTATCATCATTCCTCATAGTGTACTCCACTATCTTCCCTTCGCTGCCTTAACAGATGGCGAGCAGTATCTGATTGACGATTACATGCTCACCGTCCTGCCCAGTGCCAGTACTCTGCCCTTTATCCGGAAAAATATGCAACAGACAGCTTTCAGCGATCAGCCATCAATCTTAATCCTCGGTAACCCCTCCATTGGCTCCCCTGTCACTACTCAGGTTCAGCTCGGTTCGCTACCCTTTGCTGAAAAGGAAGCCCAAACCATCGCCGAATTGTTTGGCATCAAACCGCTCATCGACGAAGCGGCCACTGAAACCGTTGTGCGGCAGCAAGTCAGCGAGGCCAACATTTTACATCTTGCTGCCCACGGCCAATTTAATCCCGTTGCTCCCCTCAACTCCCTCATCGCTCTGGCTCCCGATGAAACCAACGACGGTTGGCTCACCGTCGGCGAGTCCTACGGCCTTAACCTGGAAAACACCGACTTGGTTGTTCTCAGTGCTTGTGAAACCAATCTCGGCGATTTAAGTGCTGGGGATGAATTGGTCGGTTTGACCCGCGCCCTCATCTTCGCCGGTACGCCCAGCGTCATCGCCAGCCTGTGGGCGGTCGAGGATGAGACCACCTCGCTGCTGATGGAGCGGTTCTACACCCATCTACGTGATGGCGTTGGCAAAGCCGAAGCCCTGCGGCAAGCGCAAATTGAGGTGCGGACGGAGTATCCTAATCCCTATTATTGGTCGGGCTTTGTGTTGAGTGGCGATCCCGGTTTTGGGCAAGGGAGTGAAGGTACTGAGGAGCAGGGGGAAGTAGTGAGTAGTAGTGGAAGTTCCGATATGACTGAGACTACCGAGGGGCAGTCGAGTGGAAACTGTCTCAGCTTGCTGGTCATCATCGGTGCGTTGGGATCGGTTGGGGTGGTTGTGAGGCGGAGGAATGGTTAGAGAGATGTTTCTAAACGTGCGGTGCAATGATAATGGCCTCGGCCACGACGACCGAGCCAAAGCGCCACAACCCGTCGCCCAGCGGCTCGGCCCTCGCTTCTTACCCTGGCAGCTAGAAAAGTCCGTCGAGGAGTCCTGGGCCGAGTGCGAGCGTCACGGGGAGAATTTACGGTTGTTGTTGGGAGGCAGTCAGGTCGAGGGGGAGGCTGAGTCGGATGAGGGGCCAACTGATCTGTTCGGTCAGCCGGTGCAGCGTGATTTGTTTGGTAATGTGGTGTATCCGAAGGGGAAGGGGAGGAAGAGATGAGGCGACTTGTAGTTGTTTTGCTGTATGGTTTGTTGTTTTTGGTGATGCCGGTGGGGGTCGCTGCTGCGCCGGTGGGGCAGGGCAGTGACGAGTGTGATGAGTTAAATCAGGCCGGTATGTCACTCTATCAGCAGGCGAACTTTTCTGGTGCATTGGAACAATTTGAACAGGCCAACAATTGTTATCAGCGGATCGGTGACCAGGCTGGCGAAGGACAAAGTCTGAACAACATCGGGGATACTTATTATCGTCTGGGGCAGTACGAGACGACTCTGGACTATTTCCAGCAAAGCCTAAGGATCAGCCAGGAGATCGGTGACCGGGCAGGGGAGAGCATGATCTTCCTTTCCATAGGAGGCGTTTATTATGGGTTGGGCCAATATGAGGAGGCCCTCGACTACCTTCAGCAAAGCCTGATGATCAGTCAAGAAATTGGTGACCGGGCCGGGGAGGGTAGTGTCCTTCTTGGAGTCGGAAGCATTTATAACGGGTTAGGTCAATATGAGGAGGCCCTCAACTACCTTCAGCAAAGCGTGAGAATCAGTCAAGAAATCGGTGACCGGGCCGGGGAGGGCATCACTCTTGACAACATCGGTGGCATTTATAGTAATCTGGGCCAATATGAACAAGCCCTCAACTATCATCGGCAAAGCCTAGCCATTTTTCAGGAGATCGGCGACCGAGCCAGTGAGGGGTTCAGTCTGAACAACATCGGGAGTATTTATTCTAGTCAGGGGCAGTACGAACAGGCTCTCGACTATTACCACCAAGCTTTAAGCATTATGCAGGAGGTCGGCGACCGCAGAAACGAGGGAGGGAGTCTAAGCAACATCGGATTGATCCATCATAGTCTGGGACAGTACGAGCAGGCCCTCGACTATTATCAGCAAAGTCTGAGTATCCAAAAGGCGATCGGTGATCGGGTCGGGGAGAAGAATACCCTCAACAATATTGGCGGCATCTATTCTGATCAGGGCCAATATGAGGAGGCCCTCGACTACTACCAGCAAGCGTTGAGCCTTAGGCAAGAGATTGGCGACCGGGCCGGTGAGGGAACCAGCCTCAATAACATCGGGAGTATTTATCAAAGTCTGGGGCAGTTTGAGACCGCTCTGGACTATCACCAGCAAGCGTTGGGCATCAGGCAAGAGATTGGCGATCGGGCCGGTGAGGGAACCAGTCTGGATAACATCGGGACTACTTATTATCATCTGGGGCAGTTTGAGACCGCTCTGGACTATCACCAGCAAGCATTGAGCATCATGCAGGAGATTGGCGATCGGGCCGGTGAGGGAACCAGTCTGAATAACATCGGCCCCATTTATAATCGCCTAGGACAGTTTGAGACTGCTCTGGACTATCACCAGCAAGCGTTGAGCCTTAGGCAAGAGATTGGCGACCGGGCCGGTGAAGGAACCAGTCTGGATAACATCGGGACTACTTATTATCATCTGGGGCAGTTTGAGACCGCTCTGGACTATCACCAGCAAGCGTTGGGTATCAGGCAAGAGATTGGTGACCGGGCCGGTGAGGGAACCAGCCTCAATAACATTGGGAGCATTTATCAAAGTCTGGGGCAGTTTGAGACCGCTCTGGACTATCACCAGCAAGCGTTGGGCATCAGTCAGGAGATTGGCGATCGGGCCAGTGAGGGGGTCAGTCTGAACAACATTGGGCTTATTTATTATCGTCTGGGGCAGTTTGAGACTGCTCTAAACTATTTCCAGCAGGCACTGACCATTATGCAGCAGATTGGCGACCGCGGAAGCGAGGGGGGCATCTTAAGTAACATCGGGGGCATTTATGATAGTCTGGAGCAATACAAACCAGCTCTGGATTATTACCAACAAGCACTGACCATTATGCAGCAGATTGGCGACCGCGGAAACGAGGGAGAAAATCTGAACAACATTGGGGTCACGTATTATCGTCTGGGGCAGGTTGAGCTGGCTCTGGACTACTGCCAGCAGGCATTGAGCATCAGTCAGGAGATTGGCGACCGCGCTAATGTGGGAGTCAGTTTGAACGGCATCGGATTCATTTATCATAGTCAGGGACAGATCGAGACTGCTCTGGACTATTACCAGCAGGCACTGACCATCACGCAGGAGATTGGCAACCGGGACGGGGAGGGGATTACTTTATCTAACATCGGAGATAGTTACAATAGGCTGGGACAAATTGAGCAGGCTTTAGACTATTACCAACAAGCTACGGATGTTTTGGAGTCAATTCGTGCTGAGGCAGGGAGCGAACAGGGAAGAGCTACATTCATTGCTCAATACGCTTCTCTTTATCGCCAAACGGTTGACTTGTTAAACCAACAAGGAGAATTTGAGCAGACCTTTCAAACTATGGAGCAGGGTCGGGGTAGAGCCTTTCTTGACTCATTAGCCACTGGCCAGGTACGCCTTCGAGATGATGATGATGCCGAGTTTTTGGCTCAGGAACAGGAACGCTACGCCCAACGGCAGACCGTCCGCTTTGAACTGGCCGAAGCCAAAGCCAACAACCCAGATCGAGTAGCCGAGTTAGAGCAAGAACTGGCCGAAGCCGAAGCCGCTTATGAAGAAGTGCAAGCCGCCATCGCCGCCCGTGGTGCAGAGTTGGCTTCATTGGTGCCGGGCCGCAGTGCTACTACGGTGTTGAGTATGGATCAGGTACAGCCCTTGTTGGCTGAAAACACCACACTTTTAACCTATTACGTGCTGGAAAATAAATTACTGGCCTTAATACTGACCACCAACAGCTTTGAAACAGTGGCTTTGGAACTTGATCCAACCGAACTCAGCCAACACATCACCACCTTCCGTGATTTCGCCACCCTCACCGAGCCTCACCACACCAGCACCGTCAACCTTTATGAGATGTTGATTGCCCCCCTTAAAGACAAACTGACCACCCCCCACTTAGCCATCATTCCCCACCAACAACTCCACTACCTGCCCTTCGCCGCCCTAAGCGATGGCAAACGCTATCTCATTGACGACTATACCCTGACAGTGCTGCCCAGTGCCAGTGCCCTACCCTTTATCCAAGAAAACACCACCCCTTCAGCCCTCAGTTCTCAACCTACAGCCTTGGTTATCGGCAATCCCACCACCGCCGATTACGACACCGTCGCCTCTCTGGCCACCACCCGCGATTCGCTCGGCTCCCTCCCCTACGCCGAAAAAGAAGCCCAAGCCATCGCCGAATTATTTGGTGTCGATCCGCTCATCGGTGAAGCCGCCACTGAAACCGCTGTCCGTGAGCGAGTCAGCGAAGCTAACATCCTTCACCTGGCCGCTCACGGCCAATTTAACCCCGTCGCCCCCCTCAACTCCCTCATCGCCCTAGCCCCAGATGAGGCCAACGACGGTTGGCTCACTGTCGGCGAGTCTTACGGCCTCGATCTCGAAAACACCGATCTGGTCGTCCTCAGTGCCTGCGAAACCAACCTCGGCGATTTAAGTGCTGGAGATGAGTTGGTCGGTCTGACTCGCGCCCTCATCTTCGCCGGCACCCCCAGCGTCATCGCCAGCCTGTGGGCGGTCGAGGATGAGGCCACCTCGCTGCTGATGGAGCGATTCTACACCCATTTGAACGATGGACTGGGCAAAGCCGAAGCCTTACGCAAAGCGCAAATTGAGGTACGGGAGGAGTATCCCAATCCGTATTACTGGTCGGGTTTTGTGTTGAGTGGTGATCCGGGTTTTGGGCCGGGGAGCGAGGGTGTAGAGGAGCAGGGAGAAGCAGCGAGTAGTGATGGAAGTTCCGATGTGGCTGAGACTGCCGGGGGGCAGTCGAGCGGAAACTGCCTCAGCTTGCTGGTCATCATCGGCGCATTGGGGGCGGTTGGGATGGTAGTGAGGCGACAGAATGGTTAACGAGATGTTTCTAAACGTGTGGTACAGTGATTACGGCCTCGGTCACGACGAGTGGGCATAGGAGTCGCAGCCTGTGCCCAGGCGGCTCGGCCTGTGCTTTTTGCCGTGGCCGCTAGAAAATCCTATCGCAGAGTCGTGGGGAGAAAGCGAACATCACGTTGAGAGTTTGCATTGTGGGGAAGTCAGGTCTTTGAGATTTTTGAAACCTCAAAGATCGATCTTGGGTGACGGGGTCGACTGATTTGTTTGGCAATGTGGTGTATCCAAAGGGAAGGAAGAAAAAATGAAACGTTTGGCGGCAATCTTTTGTCTGTTATTTTTGTTAGCAATAGCCTTCCCACTTTACGCGGCCCCACTCACCCAAACCGACATCGCTATTTTGAACTTGACAAACGACTCCGAAGAAACAATCTGTTTTGTCCATATATCTTTGGTTACGGCTGATAGCTGGGGAGACGACTGGTTGAGTGAAGACGAAACAATCGAACCGGATCAAGCACGCAATTTTACTATAAAACCGGACATTTACGATGTTCTTTTGTTGGATTGCGATGGTGAAATGTTATTGAATGAGCCTAACTTGTCCATTACAGACAGGTCTAATTTATCCTTTGCCGATTTTGACCCTTGTGAGTCATTGAACCAAGCCGGGATGTCTCTCGTTTGGAAAGAGAAGTATCTTGACGCTCTGGAACCATTCCACCAAGCAATCACTTGCTATCAGGAAACTGGCAATCAGATCCAGGAGAGTGGAAATCTCAATAATATTGGACTCATTTATACTATTTTGGATCAACATGAGACAGCCCTTGATTACTACCAGCAAAGTCTGATTATTAGTCGAGAGATCGGGAACCAAATTGGAGAAGGGAGGACTCTCGATAACATTGGGAGCATTTATAGCACGTTGGGTCAGTATGAGGCGGCTCTCGACATCTACCAGCAGTCGCTGAGTATCAAGCAAGGAATTGACGACCGAGTTGGAGAAGGAACGGCACTCACAGGAATTGGGATTATCTATAGCGACTTAGGCGAATATGAGACAGCCCTTGATTACTACCAGCATAGCCTGACCATCCGTCAAGAGATTGACGATCGGTCTGGAGAAGGAACCACCCTCAACAATATTGGGGTCGTTTATGCCAGATCAGGCCAATACGAGCAGGCTCTTGATTACTATGAGCAGGCCCTAACTATCAGTCAGGAGATCGGTGATCGGTCTGGGGAGGGAACAACCCTCATAGGAATCGGAGGAATTTATGCCGGTCTGAGCCAATATGAAATGGCCCTTGATTATTACCAGCAAAGTTTGACCATTCTAAAGGAGATTGGTGACCGGGTTGGAGAAGGAACGACCCTCAACAATATTGGGGTTGTCTATGCCGAGTTGGGTCGGTATGAGGCGGCTCTCGACATCTACCAGCAAAGTTTGATTATCAGCCAGGAGATCGGTGACCAAGCTAGAGAAGGGCATACCCTCAACAATATCGGGGGCATTTATGGCAGATTAGGTCAATATGAAGCTGCTCTTGATTATTCTCGAAAAAGCCTGACCATCCGCCAGGAGATCGGTGACCGAGATGGAGAAGCAACTACTCTCAATACCATCGGGCTTATTTATAGCGACTTAGGCGAATATGAGACAGCCCTTGATTATTACCAGCAAAGTTTGATTATCAGTCAGAAGATTGGTGATCAGGCCGGAGAAGGGGCGACTCTCAACAATATTGGGCTTGTTTATAATAGTTTAGGCGAATATGAGATGGCCCTTGATTACTACCAGCAAAGCCTGACCATCAATCAAGAGATTGGTGACCGGGCCGTGGAGGGGAAGACTCTCAACAACATTGGGCTAATTTATGCCAACTGGGATCAATATGAAACAGCCCTTGATTACTACCAGCAAAGTCTGACCATCAGTCAGGAGGTTGGCGACCAAGCCGGAGAAGGGGTGATTCTCAACAACATCGGGTTTAATTATGCTAATTTAGGCCAAAATGAGACGGCCCTTGATTACTATCAACAAGCAATAGAAATCCTTGACACTGTACGTGGTCAGGCTGGAAGCGAACAAGGACGAGCCGAATTTATTTCGAAATATGTCCACTTATACCACCGGACAATTGACCTATTCCACCAGCAAGGCCAGACTGAGGAAGCCTTCTTTACCACTGAACGGGGACGGGCCAGGGCCTTTCTTGACTCCTTAGCTACTGGCGAGGTACGTTTGAGTGATCAAGACTCTGCCAAATTGCTGAGGCAGGAGCAAGAACATTATGCGCAACAGCAGGCCATCCGCTTTGAACTGGCCGAGGCCAAAGCCAACACCCCGGAGCGAGTGGCTGATTTAGAGCAACAACTGGCCCAGGCCGAAGCAGCTTATGAGGACGTGCAGGCCGCCATCGCCGCTCGTGGGGCTGAGTTAGCCTCATTGGTGCCAAGTCGTAGTGCTACTACGGTGTTGGGTGTGGATCAGGTACAGCCCTTGTTGGCTGAAAACACCACACTTTTAACCTATTACGTGCTGGAAGATAAATTGCTGGCCTTAATTCTGACGGCCAACAGCTTTGAAACGGTGGCTCTGGCGCTTGACCCGACCGAACTCACTCAACAAATCACCACCTTCCGCGACTTTGCAAACGTCACTGCCGCCTACCCTGGCAGCGCCGTGGCCTTGTATGACATGTTGATTGCCCCGCTCAAAGACAAATTGACAACCCCGCACTTAGCCATCATCCCCCACCAGTCCCTTCACTACTTGCCCTTCGCCGCCCTGACCAATGGTGATCGTTACCTGATCGACGACTACACCCTGACCGTCTTGCCCAGCGCCAGCGCCCTGCCCTTTATTTTAGAAAATGCAGAGGAGCAAGGGAGCGGCGGCGCAGGGGAGCAAACAGACACCACCTCCGCTCCCTTGCCCCCCAGTGCCCCTGCCTTAATCCTCGGCAACCCCACCACCGCCGA
Organism: Gammaproteobacteria bacterium; assembly: GCA_024222475.1. Lineage (GTDB taxonomy): Bacteria > Pseudomonadota > Gammaproteobacteria > JAAEPA01 > JAAEPA01 > JAAEPA01. The sequence goes on from JAAEPA010000100.1 coordinate 15,810, forward strand.
TTACGACACAGTCGCCTCTCTGGCCACCACTCGCGAAGGATTTGGCTCGCTGCCCTACGCCGAAAAAGAAGCCAAAACCATCGCCAAACTATTCGGCGTCGAACCACTCATCGGTGAAGCGGCTACCGAAACCGCCGTGCGAGAGCAAGTCAGCGA
>JAAEPA010000101.1 GCA_024222475.1 Gammaproteobacteria bacterium
GGCTAAGCCGCAGTGAGTTTATGCACCAATGGAGAGACGTGTGTGTGCCGAAGATCAGTGAGCTGCCAGATTTGCGTGGCTTGGTTATCGGCTCCGTTATCGAACAAATTTGCGCTGAAAAACCCCGGTATCACGCCATTGCGGAGTTATGGTTCGACGATTTGGATGCCGGGAAGGCTGCACTCAAGTCACCCCAGGCCAAGGCGGCGGTAATCGACGACATGCCTAATTTTGTTGATATGGACAACTTCAATATCTCGATCACGGAAGAAATAACGCTTATCGAGCCGGCTGCAACCTCACAGATCGCCTGACAAGGACGACGAGGAAGACAAGCACTACGGGGTGCCCGCATACTGAGGACTGTAGTATTTTAGCGACAGGTTGTGACCGGCTGTCCGTCTAGAGTCCCCGATAGGGGATCCGTAAACCCCCCGACTTTGTCTGGTGAAGCATTCACATGTCCGTTCCCGGGAAACCCGATCAAGTCGATCAAGCGATCATTAGCTCCATTGTCGGCACCTATTCAGCAGGAATCGCGAATAACACGACAAATGCCAGAATGGTTGCCAAGGTGGCAAAGCTACCGAAGCGCAACCAGTAGGCTTTGTGTTCGCGATGATGGCGGTTCACGAAAAGGGCAACCACACACTGCAAAAAGTAATACAGTGCGAAAGCACGGGAAGCGAGGGCGATGATCTCCAGCAGGTCCGCGGTCCATATCAATATGATGGCGAAGACCGATACCACCAGGTAACCCTTGTTGGACGTCAATCTTCCCCTAGTGGTTTCACTCGCCAGGCCTCCGGCACCCACGGTATCGGCAACGCCTGCACTGAACTGGCTCATGATGGCGGCCACGATCAGCATCAAGGGCAGTGCGGTTGCCGCCAGTCCGGTTGCGGTCACTATGTCCGCGATCCGGATATGTGTGAGGTCGAGATGTTGCACGATCGGCATCAATACGATGACGGATACCACATACAGGACGCCTGAAATCAGTTGTGCCCGACGCATGGTTCGTACACGCATTTCGGCATGGTATTTTTCACCCAGAAACCGCGATGTCTCGAATCCTTGCACCACCAGCAAAATACCGGCCAGCATAAAGGCCTTGGTCACCCAGTCCCTTTCCTGAATATCAAAGGTGAGCGATTGTTCGGATTGTATGAAGTTGTAATCGTATACAGCCACCCCGATCAACAACGTGGCAACGATGGACAGCTGGATGGACATTGCAAATGCTTCGAGTTTCTCGAGTCCACCCAGTCCGCGCAGAAAACCGATCCCAGCGATAAAAACGATGATGGTCGTCGTCAGGGTTCTTTCCCAGAAGAATGCATCCACAAATCCCAGGTAGTTCAGCAAAAACGACGACAGTAAAGACAGGTAGAACGCAACGGCGGTCACGTAAGCGAGGGAAAGCGCGGTATTGGCAACAAAATCGATTTTGTATATCAGCGGGTGATCGTTCTTGTCGTGCAGAAGGGGTTCGGCATGAATGATATTGAATCGAATCACGCCGCCGATGGAGTAGGCGAGCACAACAATGACTAGGGCTGCGATAGGAGAATATATACCGATCACGCTCGCAAGCATGGGAGCTATGATCAGAAACCCACTGCCGATTATGGAGGAGAGCGGCGTAAGCGTCGCCTGCCAGGATACGTTTTTAAGCAGGCGAGGATGGAACATGAACAGCAATACAATGGTTGCAATAACCACGAGCACTACGTTCAGCATCTGTATCTTCCCTTTGTAGTATTTGTTAGAACAGGCAACGCCCCAGGGGGGAAAACCCTGATTATTACAATGGAGTCACGGTCAGTGTAGCAGCCCCCACCGCTGGATGTACAAGGTACAGCGACCGCTGATGAATGACATATGTGTTTTTGGCTTTCATGAGCAGCCCGGTTCGGCCGGAACCGGGCATTAAAAAGTCATCTATTCCGGACTACCGGGTGGGGTGTCGGATGTTGGATCAGATGCCCATTTCTTGATCAGGTGCTTTTTCTTGAGTGTTGGGACAACGAGGACGGGGCATTTGGATTTGTGAACGACTCCTTCGCTGACGCTACCCACAAGAAGTTGGTACACCGCGTTTCCCCCATGAGAACCTACAACTATCATGTCCACCCCCAGTTTCGAGGCCTCCTTGAGAATTGTCTCCAGCGTTGGCCCGTGCACCAGAAGCGCTGTTGCTTTCAGACCCGATTTGCGAAGTTGCTTTGCAATCTTTTGAATCTGGCGATGCTCGTTGTGGAATTTTTTTGCCAGGGACTCCCGGGCCGTTTGTGGATCTGCTTTAAATTCAAGGATATCTGGCGCGGGCTCCGCGTTATGCAGGATCCATACTTTGGCTGAAAGTCCTTTGGCTATCTCTTCCGCCTTTTCCACAATTTTCTGTGTGGATTTAGAAAGGTCTACTGCCACCAGAAGTTTCATATCTTCTCTCCATTAGTTACGTGCCGTGGTACCAAACTGTATCAGGCCGGGCCATTGGTCAGCCTAAGTCGTATTCATATACGAGTTCCTCCCAAACCCCTTATTCTGGAAATTTCGCACAAGAGGGAAACAACAAACCACTTTCTTCCGCCATCGGATTAGTGCCTATACCGCAAAAGCTTGGTCCATAGATAATAACGATTAAACGGACACCGGCGTGAATCGGCAAATGAGTTCCAGTTGCGTCTTAGGGGCGGTGCTGCACCGGGAGTTCGCTCGGCGTAGTACCTGTTCGATCACCGGCAGGAAGATCGCCAGAACTGAGGTGACCGTGCGCCGGTCGTCGCGAAGTAAATGGCGAAGCTGCTTCGGTAGCGACAACATCCACTGACACACCGACAGCGGCGGAAAGACGTGGTCAACCAGATGTACAGCCATCTCCGCCATGCGCCGAGCATTGCACGATGGGCATGCCCGTGCCTTTGCAGAAGGGGAGTCCGGCGCCACCTGGCACAACTGGACGCCGGCTATGCCCGTAGGACGCAACGAATGATGTCGTTGCGGTCGATGATCCCGACGAACACCTTCATCTTTTGGACAAAGACGATTCGTTCCTGCGCGTGGATCATCCGGAAGACCACCTGGATCAGGGGATCGCTGGCCTCGACGATGGCGGGTTCCGTGTTCATGAACTCGGCGACGGCGATCTTGCTCTCCTTCTTGAAGAAATCCTCGAACGGTTCATACGCGCTCAGGAACGCCACGCTGTCCATCAACGCCATGTAGTTGGGGAAACCGGCTCCGATGATTTCGCGAGAGGTGACGGTCCCCAAGATGTGGTTATCGGAGTCGACCACGACAGCGTCACCGATCCCGGTCTCGAACATGAGGTCGAGGAGCTGGTGCAGGGTCATGTCGGCGCTGGCGTGGACGCAGTCGCTCTTCATAAGATCGCGCGCTTCGAGCTTCTTGCGAACTTTGACCTTGCCGCTGTCGATCTCGTTCCAGACCGCCTCGGCAGTGCTGGCCGCGCGCAGCTGTTCTACGAACTGGCCCTGCTGCATCAGTTGGGCGAGAGCCGCCAGGGACTTCAGCAGCAACTTGTTGTGGTGGTCGTTGGTCAGTAGCAGGAACACTGCCCCGACGGGTCGTCCGTCGATGCCCTTGTCCGTAAGAGTGTTCTCGGGAATCCCGACCAGGACAGTGAAATCATCGAGATCGGGGATACGGGCGTGGGGAAGCGCCACGCCGAGTCCCAGGGCGGTGCTGGAGAGCGCCTCTCGCTTCATCACCGCTTCGTGGATCTCGGCCACCGGCAGATGGGGCGAGAAGGCTCCGGCTCTATCGAGGATCTCGCGGGTAGCTTCCTGTAGATTGCTCGCCTTCAGCTCCAGTACGATATTCCTGCTGTTCACCAGGTTGGAAAAGAACATCTCGATCCTCCGTTGGTCAGATAGTGCTGCTCATCCCTTTTTCAACAAGGGATAAGAAACTAAACCATTGCTGCCCAATCATACCAATTCGGTCTTTGCCATCAAGTACCGGAGTCGGGTAACACTTGCCCGGTGCAGCGGACCAGAGAGATTCGAAAAGGACAATTTGGGGAAACGCGGACCCGGCATTGGGCAAGGAACTGTGCGCGTGGCGCAGAATAGACCCTTCGCCCGGGGCGTGGAGGGCAACTAGATCAGGTCACTGGCATTGGGTCGCCAGTTCCCTCTGGTAAGTGACCGGTTTGAGTCAGAGGACTAAACCGCTCGCGCGGTAGGGGGAGCCGCGATCTGGGGGCGTTGGTGAAGAGATAGATCTGTTTCCTATGTTGAGTTTGAGGCATGTCGCCTCGTCTCACGATAGGAGAAGATCCATGAGTCATGTAACCGAACCGATCAGCCCGCTACGCCAACGCATGATCGACGACATGAGGCTGCGCAAGCTCTCGGCGAAGACGCAGACCGCCTATATCCGCAACGTAAAGGAGTTTACCCGTTTTCTGGGCCGTTCTCCGGTTGCCGCCAATGCCGAGGACCTCAGGCGCTATCAGCTATACCTGGTTGAACAGGGGACTGCCAGCGGCACCCTCAATGCCAAAATCACAGCCCTGAAGTTTTTCTTCGGCACCACGCTGGATCGTCCCGAGGTGGCCCGGAAGTTGAGCCCGGTGCACCAGCCGCGCAAGATACCGCTCATTTTGAGTCTCGAGGAGGTGACCCGCCTGCTGCAATCGGCGGGTAGTCCCAAGTACCAAGCCGCTCTGGGCGTGGCCTATGGCGCGGGCCTGCGGGCCAGTGAAGTGGTTCATCTGAGCGTCAACGATATCGACAGCGAGCGCAGGGTCATACGCGTCGAACAGGGAAAGGGACAGCGCGACCGTTACGCGATGCTCTCGCCCGCCTTGCTCGATCTGTTGCGTGCCTGGTGGCACCATGCTCACGCCCATCGCCAGATCCTACCCGGCGGCTGGTTGTTTCCGGGTCAAAACCCGGTGAATCCGATGTCGACCCGCCAGCTCAATCGTGCCTTTCATCAGGCGCGTAAGGCCGCCGGGATCGACAAGGCGGTCTCGCTGCATTCGCTGCGGAAGGCCTTGACATAGTGCTACACCTTTTGGATGTTTGTTGATTTATAAGGGAATTATCTGCTGGTCTGGGTGAGTTCGAGGCAGTTTGCGGCCTTCGTGAACCGCCCGTATGGCCCTTTGGACCGCCGGTAACTCAAGATCGGCGATCTCGATGATCCACGGTGCGTATCGAACCACCTGTTTCGCCGGCAAGGTGCCTTCTTTAATGAGGCGACTCACCACGGTATTGCTTACGTCCAATCTCTTCGCTGCCTGATCCAGCGTCACCCAGTCGGTGCGTTTGTCGTATTTGGGTAATCGGTGATAGTGACGCAGGTTGACGACGCGATGAGCATGCCACGATTTACCTTGTCCGCTTTTGTAACCCAAGCGGTTGAGTATCGCCGCGATCGTTTTGTCCTCAGCGACCTTAGACAACTCGCGGACGAGTTCAACCACATCGGCATCGGTCGCGCGCCTGTGCTGTCCTCGGCCATTGCGTGGTACACGCAGTTGCGTATGCACGCCACCTTGCCAATGTAGGTGCAACTCGTGCATGGGTGGCTCGTCAATGTTGTTGAGAACGATCTCCTTGAGCACGGTGCGCAGAATACGTTTGCGAA
>JAAEPA010000102.1 GCA_024222475.1 Gammaproteobacteria bacterium
ATAGGGTGCTGCCTACGATATCTTGTAGTGGATTTCACTCTATTCTCGGCTGGGTATCCTTAACCTCCGGACCAGCTCGTATTCTTCTCCCAAAAATGTCAACGAAAACCACAATACAACGTACCGGCGTTCGGTCCGCTTTCCCAGTTGAGGATACGCTGCACGGACCCTATCAGCTATACTTCCGCTGGAAGCTATTCAATTTATTCACAAGCTCTCAGTTCCCGAAAGCCGCAATTGGGCGAACAGATCGAGTCGGTTGGCCCATTCACTAGTGTGCTCTATGCCGTCGTCGAAGGTTTGTAAGGCTGAGCGCAAGGTTCCGAAGAGCAACAAACTGGGTTGCCATACCGCCCCCGTGGGTAACTCGATCCCCCGACTTAGCGTACCGGTCTCTAGAAATGACGCTCCCAGGTTAAGGATAGGGGCAGGACGCTCGGGTATCGCCTCGATTTGCAGCGGTATGGGCTCATCCGATAATCGGCTCTCGCCACCACCACTGGCGACGGCGCTGGAACCTAGCACCAACAATCCCATAAAGAACGCCCCGGAAACGAGTGACCGAGGGGAGAGAGTCAGATTTGTGACGCGTTTAATTAACATGTTCGCGAAATACCCCTCATCTTATTTATCTTATCTGCTAACGATAATGGCTTATTAAGCAGGCAGGGAGAAATGTGTCCCCAATGCCTCCCACGCCCGGTTCCAAGGGTGGAGTTCTCAATCCGATTACTGCGGGCCAAAGACTTCGACCCGATCACTCGAGATCGACAACCGTTTCCTGTTCGGTCAAGACTTGGTGTCCGGCCAATACCGCATCGGCAATGGCCCGAGGACTCATGCCGTAGTCGAATCCTACCCCCTGAATCGCGGCTATCAGATTGACCGGGATCATGCCTGCGATCAGCTTCACATTAATCGTATAGGGAGTGGCGCCGGAGAGGTGTGACCCAGAGACACGATAGCGAGCGGTGCGCTGCCCTAGAGGTTCGATACCTTTCTTGTGGATACGGGCCCCCAGCGTACGGCCGGTCAGAATCGTAGGACGGGTATCGGGGCGGAGAAAGGGCAAGGGATCTGGAGAGAAGTTGATTGCCAACACCTGCTCTCGTTCCCCACCGCGAATGTTGCGGGTAATGAAGTTGGACTGCAAGTTGAACAGCTGACTATCCCGTGGTAATTCGCCGTTATGAACATAGAGGGAATGGAGGTCGCGAAGGTCCCCATTCGGGTCCAGATCACCCGAGCGAAAGATGACATTGCCGGCATTATCAGTCACAGTAACCTGAAGGAAGACTAAGCGTTCACCGGTAAATCCGGTGGGGACATTGTGGCCATCTGTTCCACTGCTCACCACGACCCTGAAGCGCAAGCCCCCGCTGTCCGCCTCATCCACTTCGATACGGCCCATCCGATAAGCGCTCTGGAGTAACTGTTTGCGCAGAGCGCTCATTTCATCCAGGCGTTCCAACTGCACCTCGATGATGGCCCGCGCATCGAAGCGGTCATCTACGGACGACCAACGCTCGGGAAAGAGGTGGTCGTCGCTCACCTTCTCCTCGAATTCATCGGTACCCCATCCTGCTTTATAATCGAATTGTAACCACTCAGCCATAGAGGCCATCCGCATGCCGTCTTCATTCAGCGGAAACAGACCGGGGTGGATCACCGAATGATCGGGACCCACAAACCTGTGGTTGGTGAGCTTACGCGCCGGCGTCTCGACCCCCCCGACTTGCGCGGCAGGACCAAAGGCATAGCCTGAGGCAACACCCGGCACGGTCGACATATGACAGTCCTGACAGGTCTCTCCCCGGCGCGCTGAGGGAGACATCTTGTACTCGGAAAACGCCTCCTCCAGACGAAAACCGTTGACCAATGTCACATCGTGGCAGGTGCCGCAAAATCCGGGTTGGCTAAGATAGGAGTATTGCTCCGCGGCGGAGTGGATCTTGCGGCCACGCCCCTCGGGGTCGGTGGTCACCCGAATTTTTGGGTCTGCCAAGGCCTTTTTCAGATTTTTATTGCCGCTTGGACCGAACACCGGCTGGGTGATATCACCTTCGATGATGGGGAGTCGCCCACTGATCTTGCCGTAATCCTGATTTACCCGATGGCAGGTGATACAGGTGATGCCTTCGCGGGAGGTCGGGTGACGATCCAAGTTCGACATGAATAGGGGTTCTCCTAGATTCATGCCCACTGGGGTGTGGCAACGAATGCAGAAATCCCCATTGGTACCATTGGTAAGCGCGAGAACGGCTCCCTGCATGGTGTTAAACACCGGGCTGAGTTGGGCATAAGCATGTTGGGATATGGCCCATTCATCAAAATGGCGAGGATGGCAAGTCCTGCAGGTGGTCGCTGCCGGGAATCGATTCTCCAGAAACAGGGCGGCATGATCGGCCGCCGCACCGGCCTTCGCTGATTCTGCCCTGGATGATTCATCATCGTCATCAGAATCGGTAGCTTCGGACAGCACATCTTCGGAATCTTCGTCAAGCGACTCTTCACTCAGCAGATCATCACCCGAAGAGTCTTCGGGTTCATCCTCACTGAGCAAATCGTCTCCACCGGCATCTTCGGATTCACCCTCGCTGAGCAAATCGTCTCCGCCAACATCTTCGGAGTCACCCTCGCTGAGTAAATCATCCCCACCGGCATCCTCGGAATCACTCTCGCTGAGTAAATCATCTCCACCAGCATTTCCGTCGAGAAGTTCACCGGATGCTTCGCCGCCGTCGTCCCCCAGTAATAGATCATCGTTCCCTGCAGTTTCCAGAGTATCTTTGGCGATCAGCAACTGATCGGAGGCGGCGAGCAGAATTTGCCCCGCTTGTCCCTAAACCGGCTCACCAAGAATTGGGGATCGAGAATCGACAACATTGGATCGCGCCTGCTCATTCGAGCCGGCTGCCGTCACTGCCATTACCAGCGTTGCGCTGCTAAGCAATATAAACGTAGGTTTGTGTTTCATTATTTTTGGACTCAGCTAGAGAGAATCGAAACTACATATGAAAAAGTGTAGAAGAGGTTTGAAATAAATTCAACCCAATCTCGATTAATGGATGAGCCTAAATAATTATTTTCAACCTATTTATTAACAACTTAGACAGTCATCCCAACGAAAACAAAACCCCAATTCCAGGTCTTGAAATAGCAGGAAAACCCGGCAAAACCCGGCAAAGCTCACCCAGAACCCACCTTGAATAAATCGAAATAAACCGAAGAATCAGGTAGGTTCAATCCCGGAAATTAGGTTTCAAAGAGCATCGGTTTAGGACTTACCCTTCAATCACCTTATGCCGTACAGCTCTCGCGGCGCACAGCAACTCATAGCTGATGGTCCCAGCGCGGTGTGCGACCTCATCGACGGACAATCCCTGACCCCACAAGATCACCTCATCACCCAACCGTGGGCGCTTAATACCTCGTAAATCGATGGTAATCATATCCATGGATACCCTGCCGGCCAGCGGTGCACGCTGACCATTGATGAGCACGGGTGTTCCATTGGGTGCATGGCGTGGATAACCGTCGCCGTAGCCGATGGCCGCAATGCCGATGGGCATGTCCTCGGGGCAAACGAAACCACCCCCATAACCAATGGCATCACCTTGAGCGTGCTGTCTTATCGCAATCAGCGGGGCCTTGAGGGTCATCACCGGGCGCAGATCCAGTGACGACGCACTTTCACCGATAAAGGGCGAGCTGCCATAGAGCATGATTCCCGGCCTGATCCAGTCAGCATGGGTTTGGGGAAACCCCAAGATTGCCGCTGAGTTGGCGACGCTGCATTCGCCCGGTAAGCCGGCGGTAGCCGCATTGAATCGTTCAAGTTGCCTCTGGGTATAGACATCGCCCCTATCATCCGCACATGCCAGGTGGGTCATGAGGGCAGGACGCCCTACTATTGCAGACAAGCGAATCACGGCATGGTAGGCATTGTTCAACTCGGAAGGTGACCAGCCCAAGCGGTGCATCCCGGTATCCACTTTCAACCAGACTCGCAATGTATTCTTGCTATTACTGGTTTGCAGCAGTTTGAGTTGATCAGGGTGATGCAGAACGAGATCTAAGCGATGGTGCTCCGCGCTCAGTAGCTCCTGAGGGTTCCTTAACCCTTGCAAGACAACGATAGGGCAACGTATCCCGGCCTCGCGCAGAGTTACCGCCTCATTGACAAAGGCGACTGCGAAGGCATCCGCCTGCTCCAGGGCCTGAGCTACGCTGAGCATGCCATGACCATAGGCATCGGCCTTGATCACGGCCATCACGCGGCTGCTTGGTGCGGCCTGACATGCCTTTTGATAATTGTGCCGTAGCGCCTTAAGATCGATCACCGCATAGGCGGCGCGGGTCACGAAAAATTTTCGCTGGAATAAATTTCGGGGGCAAAATTCTCGAAGCTGGTGTACTGACCAAGGAAGGTCAGACGCACGGTGCCTATGGGACCATTACGCTGTTTACCGATGATGATTTCCGCCGTACCCTTATCCGAACTGTCCTCATTGTAGACCTCGTCCCGATAGATGAATGCAATCAGGTCGGCATCCTGCTCGATGGCCCCCGATTCGCGCAGATCCGACATCATGGGGCGCTTGTTCGGGCGCTGTTCCAGACTGCGATTGAGCTGCGACAAGGCGATGACGGGAACGCTCAATTCTCTGGCCAGCCCCTTGAGCGAACGCGATATTTCGGAGATTTCAGTAGCCCGGTTTTCACTCCCGCCGCTGACTTGCATGAGTTGCATGTAGTCGATCACGATCAGCTGCAGATCGTGCTCGCGTTTCAATCGCCGGGCGCGGGCCCGCAGTTCTGTAGGGTTGAGGGCCGCGCTGTCATCGACGAACAGCGGGAGGTCGGTCAACATGGATACCGCACTGCTCAAGCGCGGCCAATCCTCTTCGGTCAGCTTACCAGTGCGTAAGCGGTGCTGATCTATACGTCCCAGCGAGGACAGCATCCGCATCGAAATCTGCTCACCAGGCATTTCCAAACTGAATATTGCTACAGCCACCTGCCGCTTTACTGCAACATATTGCGCGATATTCATGGCGAAGGCGGTCTTGCCCATCGATGGTCGCCCGGCAATGATGACCAAATCACCCGCCTGCAGGCCGGAGGTCATTTCATCGAAATCGTTGAACCCCGTGGGCAGGCCGGTAATCGGGTCATCCATTTCGAACAGCATGTCGATGCGTTCGACGGTGTTTTTCAACAGTGATTTTATGCTCTGAAAACCCGCCTTGTTACGCGCCCCCTGATCGGCAATTCTATAGACCTTCTGCTCGGCCACATCGAGCAGCTCTTTACTATCACGCCCCTCGGGGTTGAAGGCATTATCGGCAATATCGGTACCGACAGTAATCAATTGACGTAATATGGAACGTTCGCGGACGATATCAGCATAGGCACGAATATTGGCCGCACTTGGGGTCTCCTTGGCCAAGGTTCCGAGATAGGCCAATACACTGCTGTCACTGAGCTCCTTGCGCTGTTCCAGACGATCAGAAAGGGTGACCACATCGAAGGGCTGATTACGGTCCGCCAACTCACCGACGGCGCGGAATATGATGCGGTGATCATAGAGATAGAAATCGTCTTCGCCCACTTTGTCGG
>JAAEPA010000103.1 GCA_024222475.1 Gammaproteobacteria bacterium
CCTGATGGTGCCTCCGGCCATCGCCGCTCTTCTACTGTCACACAAAACCATGGGTGTGATGGCAGGGGGCGACTGGATCCATGCAACGGGCAAGATAGGTGTCAAATTGCGGGTGATCAGACCGCGGTCTTTGCGGCCAAACTGATCGGGTAGAATGGGGTTGGTGTCGCCTTGCAGAATAACGAGCCCACTGTTTGTAGAGGCGTTGTATCCGTATCTGCAAAAGCCAAACTGATTGTGTTAGGGATGGGTGCCATAGCTGTTCCCAGGCCGTACACGAAAAAGGGTCGCTTTAGTTCCGCTCGTAGTAGATCCTGTGGACGCTGTGGGCAACGCAGTTGTCCAAGCATTGTGGGCTGCTGGGGATGGGCGAGGGCAGCAAACAGGCCCAGCAAACGAACCAAGGGCCATCCCTAGCTGTCCACATGGCGTCAGGGCCCATAGGATTCAATCGCTTGGATACTGAACGTTACGGCAAACAACAGCCAAACTGGTCAGCTACAATGGGATGTGTCGCTTTGTAGGATACCTTGGGCATGTTGCGTTGCGGCCAAACTGGCCGCATCACGCTGCATAGCGGTTTTTTGGATTGCGATAGGACTGTCCGTCAAGGATGACGATATGTGCGTGGTGAAGCAGTCTGTCCATTGCTGCGCTTGCCATCAATGGGTCACCAAACAGTGGGGGCCACTCCGCAACATCCCGGTTTGATGTGAAGATGACCGAGCCCCGTTCATATCGATTGCGGACGATATCGTGGAGGTCTTCTGGCTCATCGCCACGCAGTGGACGTAGTCCAACGTCATCTACGATCAACAGGTGTGGTTTTGTGTATTTCAGCATGCGCCGTTCGAAGCTTCCATCTCCTCTGCCTGCCCTCAGGTCTCGGAACAGCTGGGTGCCCGTGGTGAACAGTACTTTGTGGCCACGTCGAACGGCCCGGTGTCCAATTGCCTGCGCCAGATGCGACTTTCCAACACCACATGGTCCGACTAACAACACGTTGTCATGACGATCTATGAAGGTGCATGTAGCTATCTCGATTAGTTGGGATTTAGGGATCTTCGGATTGAAGGTGAAGTCGAAGTCCTCAAGGCTCTTTCCGTGCTCAAATCTTGCATCTCGCAGCCGGAGTAGCAGTTTTTTTGCCTCGCGACGTTCAAGTTCATCACACAACAATCGATACAAAAACTCGGTGGCATCAAGGTTGTCCTCGGCGCATTGTTTTACACGAAGCGGCATAGTGTGCAGAACCCCAGATAGCCGAAGCTTCCTCAGGACCTGCACCAGGTCATCAGTGGTACTCATTGTGTTTCTCCAGATTGCTGTGCAACATCTCATGAACAGACCTGGCGAATCGGTAGGTGGGGTGCTCAGTACATAGGTCTTCGACGGGTAAAGGCTCTAGGTCTAATGCCCGCTTCAAGATGTCTTTGACACCACGGTAATCATGGATGCCAAAGTGCTGCGCACGCTTCGCTGCTCGCTCTGCTCGGTAACTGGGAAATTTCGATAGGTGGCCCACAATTGCCTGCACCCTACGAAGCGGTGACAGCACATCTTCGTCCTCAAAGATCTCTACAACCAACGCTTTAGTCGCAGGACCGATGGAATCAGCTCGCTGCAGCCACCAATCTCGGTTTCTGTGTCGAAGGTCTCGACGGTGCTCTGGGAGGTGACCTTCTATTGTGCTCCGACCACCATGGTCTTTCCGTGAATGATCCGCAACACGTTCGTTATCAACGTAGATCGTTACCGATGTGGGCGAGGCTCGCACCCAAGCCTCTCTACCAAGATGACGCCAGGGCACTGAATACAGCCGTTTGTCAAACGCCACATGGCTGTCTCGATGCACTTTGGCTCGCTTCCATACCATCGGAATGAATTGGTGAGGTGGTAAGCCTTGAAGTGCTGAACGCTCATGTTCCTCAAACATCTCGAGCGGCCTACGCCGTGTCAGGCTGTGGGTGCGCTGCCCTGCGATGTTCGTTAGCCAATTGATGAGATCTGCGTTTGCATCTCGAATGTCGATTCCTTTTGCAAGGGTCATCAGAGCATTGCGTTTCACATATTGGACCTGACGCTCTACCTTGCCCTTCTTCTTGGGCTGATATGCTGGAGCTGGATCAATTTTGAAATCAAAGTGCCGTGCCAATTCACGGTAGCTGCGATTTAACGCTGGATTAGTGCCTAAATCGAATGCTGCTCGAACCACGGCAGCCTTCAGATTGTCAGGGACAATCGTCGCGGGAACACCCCCAAAGAACGCAAAGGCCTCAACATGAAGCTGCTGCCAGGTGACAGCATCTTGCCGAAATACACACTTGGCGAACATATGGCGGCTATGTCCCAGCACCATTACGAAAACCCAGGCCCTACGCAGCTTGTCCGTCGCGGGATCTACCATCATTCCAGCATAGCCAAAGTCCACCTGTGCCACATCGCCAGGATCGGTCTCCACTGGAATCGCAACGTCTTCAGCCTTTGGAGGCTCTGACTTGTTTAGTCGTGAACACAAGCGCCACACTGCCCAGTAACTACCTGCAAATCCAGGCTCGTCAAGCCGTAAACGGTCATGGATTGCCTTGGGACTAGCCCCTTGCTCTCGTAGGCCGCGGATACGGTGTTCGTAGCTCCGCAAAGACGATAGCTGCTGCCTAGGCTTTTGCTGTGGAAGCACACGATCAAGTTCCTCTATGCCAGGCAAGTGCTCCACCTTGCCATCCAACAACCCAGCTGCCGCCAACTTGTACCGCCACCGGCGCTCAGTGTTTGGGCTGATTCGCAAGAGTCTCGATATCTCCCGCACTCTCGTTCCCTTTCGATGCAATCGCACCAATTCCTGCACTTTGTGCATGTCCGTCCTTTGTCGCATGAGCCCTCCGCAACCACGAAGGGGCTACCAGTTTGCGATCAGTTTGGCCGCAAAAACGCGATCAGTTTGGCCGCAAACACGCGATCAGTTTGGCCGCAAACATGCGGTCAGTTTGGCCGCAAATGAACCTGGTCAGTTTGGCCGCAAAAGGTGTGGTCACTTAAGCCGCAACACAACACAAATGTGCAAGCCAACACATGGGTAACAGATCAGATCACTGCTCAGGTGAC
>JAAEPA010000104.1 GCA_024222475.1 Gammaproteobacteria bacterium
AGGTTAGAGGCCTATTATGAGAGGGGTGGTATTTCAAGGTTGGCTCCACGACAGCTAGCGCCGCCGCTTCAAAGCCTCCCACCTATCCTGCACATCACATAACAAACCCCAATGTCAACCTGCAGTAAAGGTCCCGGGGTCTTTCCGTCCTGTCGCGGGTAGTGAGCATCTTTACTCACATTGCAATTTCGCCGAGTCTTTGGTTGAGACAGTGCCCAAATCGTTACGCCATTCGTGCAGGTCGGAACTTACCCGACAAGGAATTTCGCTACCTTAGGCATTGTTGTTACTACGTTCTGTATGTCGGTGCGCCAGGACGGCTACGCCCAGAACGTGGCTAGGTCATTTCTGCCTAGCTCCCCATGTCGCCATGAGGATCGGACTATATCTTTCCCGCCATCCATCTGGCGGTACCTCGCGTGTAGTCTCTGAGGATCCCAAGATGCTCCCTCATGTACGGTTGCATCCCCGCAGCGACGTCTTGCGACCTCGTTGCTTTGTTCACAACTCGATGGCTTCGCGACGGTCTGTCTGAAGCTCAGTGTGTACGACAATCTCGCTGCCGCAGAATGACACATTGCAGCGTCATTCACCAGCTGTTGAGTATGCCGACCCACAATGGATCGAGTTGCACTGAATTGGTTTCCTGCTGATTGTCCGCACCGAACGGATTGTCACTGTCCACACCACGCCCCGCGAGGGGGTGACATGAACGAGTACCGTCGGATACTCGGATGTTCCAGCATATAGCAAGGTTTACCCACGGCCATTTAGGTAATAACCGTTATAGTTACGGCCGCCGTTTACTGGGGCTTGGGTTCACAGCTTCGCCGAAGCTAACCGATCCCCTTAACCTTCCAGCACCGGGCAGGCGTCAGAGCGTATACAGCGTCTTGCGACTTAGCACGCTCCTGTGTTTTTAGTAAACAGTCGTTTGGGCCTGGTTTCTGCAACCCCATCGGGCTCGGGACGCGAAGTCCTCTACCTTACCGGGGCGATCCTTCTCCCGAAGTTACGGATCCATTTTGCCGAATTCCTTAACCAAAGTTATCTCGCTCGCCTTAGTATTCTCTACCTGTCCACCTGTGTTGGTTTGGGGTACGGGCGCCATATGAACTCGCTAGAAGCTTTTCTCGGCAGCATGGGATTGGTGGCTTCGCCTTGTGCGGCTCGGTATCGTATCTCAGGCTTTGTGAGGACCGGATTTACCTGGGCCTCGCCCTACTTACTTGCCCCGGGTCTACCATCGCCCGGGTCCACTTACCCTCCTGCGTCACTCCATTGCTGACCTAATACCAACTGGGTCGGTAGGCCCCGAAGGGCTTTCCTTAGCAAGTTGGGTTCGGTATGGGCGTGCATATGGCGGTACGGGAATATCAACCC
>JAAEPA010000105.1 GCA_024222475.1 Gammaproteobacteria bacterium
AGTTCACCCAGTTCGGCCAATTTCTCAACAGTCGGTATGACGCCGCTCAGACAGTTGAAATTGGCGGCCAACCCGGTAAGCCGGACGCCTTTAAGCCGGTGTACCTGACCAGCGAGCGGCCCAACATCGCAAGGCCTGACCCCTTCTCGCAGATCTCCCATTTCGATCATAAGGATGATGGGATGGATTTTGCCGAGTTTTACGGCCGTATCCGCCAATGCCCGAATGACCTCGATTTCGGAGTTGATGCTGCCATCCGTGTTCACGACCACTTGCTCAACCTCTTTGAGCATGGGAATCCGAATCATTGTCATTTCCGCGTGAATCCCCGCACGTCTGAGGGCGATGATATTCTGAAGCCGCGAGTCTCCCAGAGACTGCAACCCTCCTGTGAGCATGGCTCTGGCGATCTGCGGAATGGCAGAGAATCCTTTGGTGATGCCCATCACTCGAATTCCTATATTTGAGCAGATCGCGTTGATAGCTTGAACGTTGTGCCGAATCTTTTCACAATTGATTTCCAGGCGGGGATTGACGGC
>JAAEPA010000106.1 GCA_024222475.1 Gammaproteobacteria bacterium
ATTTGAAATGAATCAGCCAAGAGGTTTGAGTTCTCTTCCAGTCCCAACAATCAACCCACCACGACCAACGTCTCATCGACGCAAGTAAAGTGGGCGGATATGAAGGTACACCTGGCGGCCAAGGAAGTAACTCAGGCCGTCACATATTTCGACGCCGGTAAAAAGGGCTTGTACGAAGAGGTTTTTTCGGCTCTATTGGATCGTCTGCCACGGATTGCCGGCGACATGCAGGACATCTCGCTGATCTCCATCGCTGATCGATCCGCCACGTACCGCATCCGGCGGACTGAAACGCACAACACGGGAACCTACTCGGTCATCTATTATGTCTATTTCATCAAGGATGAAACCGGCATCTGGAAGATCTATCGATTCTGATCGTATGGACTCAATATTGAAAGGCTGAACACATGCAACCTATCGCTCATTCCCTAGACTTCAATGCACCATGCAGTCGCTCTTCCCAGCCGCGATGGTATGGGCTGAAATTAGAAACTGATCCAGGAGTCGGTACAACCGG
>JAAEPA010000107.1 GCA_024222475.1 Gammaproteobacteria bacterium
CCGGTCATTACACTTCCGAGCGGCTGACTAGGCCCTACTCGGGAACGCTTCCCGCTTACGCGGTTCGCTCACAGCTGGCTAGCATTGCCAGGTTACCCAGTTCGCACATTGCAAGATTGGGAGCAAGGTCGTCGCAAACCAAGCCGGGCTGCCATATCCCTCATTCAAATCGCCAAACAACGTCCTGATGTATTGCGTGAAGTGTTTGGCTAAATCAATCGAGCTTGACCCTCTTTCCTGAGTATTTAATATTGACATACCTGAAGTTACACTTCATATTATCCGAATATGTGGATAGAGAGAGAAATTTCAGGATTGATTGAAGAAATCAATGCTAAACGACCGGCATTGCTACTAACGGGTGCTCGACAAACCGGCAAGTCCAGCCTGCTGAATCAGCTCTTTCCCAAGCATGGTTATGTCAGCCTAGATGTTCCGCTCGAAGCGAGGCAGGCGAGTGAGGGAGGGCAGTTCTTTCTGGATTCTCACGGAACGCCGTTGGTCATCGATGAAATCCAGTATGCCCCCGAACTCTTCAGGCATATCAAAATTCGGATTGACCGGCAACGGCAGACAAATGGTCAGTATGTGATGACGGGGTCACAGAAATTTTCTTTGATGAAAGGGGTTTCAGAAAGCCTCGCGGGCAGGGTAGCCATCCTAAACCTACACAGCCTATCCACTCGGGAATTAGCCTCATATTTCCGAACTGACTTGAATGCGACTCAGATTCTGGAGTGGCTGGTCAAAGGCGGCTATCCGGAAATATACGAACACGACCTGAATCCACATCGTTTTTTCGCTGACTATGTCGCCACCTATATTGAGCGAGATGTGCGGCAACTGCTCAATATCCGGCATGTGCGTGAATTTGATCAATTCATGCGCCTGCTGGCGATCCGCTCAGGACAGATATTTTCCATGAGCCGAATTGCCACGGAAATCGGCGTCAGTACACACACCATAAAGAGCTGGATCACCGTGTTGGAAGCCTCGAATATTATCTATCTGCTCAAGCCCTATTATCAGAACTTCGGTAAGAGGATTATCAAATCCCCCAAACTCTACTTCCTGGATACCGGATTGTTGTGTTATCTGACCAATATTCAGTCAACCGATATACTGGCCAACAGCCCCTTGCTTGGCGCATTTTTTGAAACCTACGCCTTTGGACAGCTATTGCGCCATTTGCATAACCAGGGGAAGACCGATGAAGTATATTATTTTCGAGATAAAGATGGGCGGGAAGTCGATTTTCTGATTCCCCAAGGAAATTTGTTAAGCCTTTACGAATGCAAATGGCATGATGAAAGTGGCGATCTGCCCAAAAACATCAAAAAACTACGACCTATTTTTGGTGAAGAAAACATCCTTCAAATAACGACCATTACGACTGCGGCCCAAAAAACCCGTATTGACGAAAAATTCACTGTCAGTAATGTCGTGGAATTATGATCGTCTTTTCCAAAAGGAAAATGTGCTAGCCCAGATATTTCATAAATTCGCGCGATGATCGCGTAGAGATTTGTTTTCACAAGGGATTATGCGAAGGAGCGGCGTATCCACGATTACGGCCGACTGAGTAAAATTTCTTGTGGAAACAAGGATCAAACGAGGGCGTGTACAATTTGTGAAATATCTGGGCTAGATGAACGATAGCAATCTTTAATCTCGGAGGTACAGGATGGAGTAAGCACTAAAGCTTCACCCCCCACCCCACCGAGCCTAGAACCTTGCGTTCAATACCCTGCAAAGACTCTTTTGTATCGCCGAGGATGGCCATACTGCCATCGGGGATGGGTAGAACATAACCCTTGAAACGAGTGTCTTCGATGACGGCGCGTTGAGCGGCATGCACACCAGGCATAAGCAGCAGGGTGACCGGTCCGGCATTACTCTGGAGCACCAGATGCACACCTTTTCGATTCCGGATTTTACAGCTGCCCGCATAATTGACCCGGCCCAACTCTCCTTTAAGAAACCCGCCCGCAGCGTTCAGGAGATTACCCAACTGAGCGTCTGAAACCTGATTTTGTTCATTAAGATGGTGCAGTTCATCATAAACATGAGAAAGAACGACTTCTTGCAGCGTTGGGCGAGGTTGCAGCATTAGAAATACGATACTCACGGTGAGGATTACGCTGGCAGCCAAGGCGAAAGAACGCCGCCACCAAAGCCAATTAAACTGGTTTTGCTGAAGGGAGTGGCGCAATTGAATGCGTGCCTGCAACCCTTCAGGGATCTCCACATCGTGCATAATCTCGCTGATTTTCCTGTCAAGACGGCCCTGGCGCTCAACCATTCGCGCATAGTCGGGCGTTTCCTGCGCCTTGAGCAGAAATGCTTCATCCCGCTCGAAAGGATCGGCGATACAACGGCGTCTAAATTCAAGATCGTCCATCATGTTTGCTCTCAGCACCAAAATCATGGGTATCGGTCAAAATTTCACTCAATTTTCGTTTAGCCCGATACAGGCGCATTACCAGTACCCCTTTGTCCAAACCTAACGCATTTCCAATCTCCTTATAGCTGAATCCGCCAATAACCTGCATGATCAGAGGCTCTCGATATTCCGGTTTCAGATTCAGGATCGCACGGTGCAAAAGTCTGCGCTCCATATCATGCTCAGGGCCATGTCCCTTGCCGGCCTCCAGATCGGCGTATTCTACATCCACGATCACCGGCTGTACCCTTTCGAAGCGTCGCGCGTTTTCGCGATGCAGGATAGTCATTAGCCAACTCTTTGCGGCGGACTCCTCTTTGAGGGACCCCAAGGACTTCCAGGCTCGAGCAAAGGTCTCTTGAACGAGATCTTCAGCTAGGGCAGGATTTCCGCAAAGCCAATAGGCGTACCGGTAGAGCCTCGCCGAATAGGCGTGCACCAGAGCCTGGAATTGCTGTTCTTTATTTCCCATACCTTGATAGACCGGTTATCCACGGATTTGTTTTCTGCGGTGATTTTCTTTTACAAGAGGCCGTACACCAAGAGGGAAACCGCCCGCTACGAAAAGGGCTTCCAGATCACTATCAGCTTAGGCAGCAGGGTCAGGGCGGCCAGCAGGGCAATAGCCATGGCAAGGGCCGTAAACAGTCCAAAGTATATAGTGGGGATGAAGTTCGACAGCACCAGGATAGAGAAACCCAAGATGATGGTGAGGGAGGTGTAGAATACGGCCTTGCCGACATGGTCGTGACAATAATACAGAGTTTCAGCATAGTCGCGCCGGTGGGGATATTCTTCTCTGAAACGGTAGATATAGTGGATGGTATCGTCTACCGCGATACCGATAGTGATGGCCGCGATGGTGATGGTCATCATATCCAATGGGATCCTCAACAGGCCCATCAGCCCGAGGATGGTGAGCGCGGAGAGCAGATTGGGGATAATACCGATAATTGCCAGTTTGAATGAGCGAAACAGCACTAACAGCATAATTGCGATCCCGAGCATGACCACACCCAGGGTGAGGATCTGTGAGCGAAACAAATTCTGCAGCATATTATTATAGAGCACCAGCAATCCAGAGAGCTGCGTCTCCCGAGGTTCGGCACCCATGTTGGTCGCCAGGTCCGTTCTGATCTGATCGAGTAACTCCTTGCGCCGTAGGTCCTTCAGGGAGTCGAGGACACGAAGATTGATCCTCGCCTCATCGTGTTCAACCGAGATATAGGGGTTGATCATGGCCCTCTTGAGCAGGTCCGGCATCCGTTTGATGATGATGGCCAACTCCAGGCCGCTGAATGGTTGACCGTCGTTGAACTGTTCGGCTACCCGAGCGATAGAGGCCAGGGAAAGCACCTTACCCACCGCCGGCAGAGCCTCGAAGTAGTCATGATAACGCTTGATCTCCGCTATCCTGTTCGGAGTGAACCAGTAGTCGGCCTTGCTGGTTTCTACATCCTCCAGCAGATCATCAAGGTCAGCTAGATCATCATCCGGATCGTCGCCGCCTGGGTCCTCCAATTCAACGACAGGTTCAGGATTGTCTGTCAGTTTGACGGTAACATCCAGCGGCGTGGTACCTCCCAGCTGCTCGTCGATCAGTTTCATTCCCTGGTAAATCTCAGTGCCTGAGCTAAAGTAGTTGATAAAGCTGTTCTCTACCCGCAATTGATAGATACCGATGAGGCTGAGCACTGCCAACAGCGCAGAGATGCCCAGCACCTTGCCGCCATGCCGATCGGTGATGGTCGCTAAGCCAGTGGTGAACCGCAACCGGAGTTCGGTGCTGTCCCCTACCGGGGATCGTGGCAACAACATCAGGGCACTTGGAAAGAGCAGAAACGAGGTGAGGAAGGTGACCGTCAGTCCCAGGGTCATCATCCAACCGAAATCGATCACTGGTTTAATGCCGCTAACCACCAGCGAGCTGAAGGCAATGATGGTGGTCAAGGAGGTGTACAGGCAGGGCCAGACCATCTTACGGGCAGTCAGCGATACCAGTTCCCGCTGGCTAGCCTGCGGGTGATCACGACAGAGCAGCCGATAATGCACGATCAGGTGGATATTCATGGACATCGTTATGATCAGCATCAACGAGATAAAATTCGACGAGATGACCGTAACCGGCCAGCCTACGAACCCCAATACCCCTATCATAATCAACCCAGCATAGATGCAGCTGGTCAGCGGCAGGACAATCCATCGCAGACGTCGAAAGATAATACCAAGCACTACGATCAGAAAAAAAAATACACCCAGTCCAAACACGATCATGTCGCTCTTGACAAAACCAATCATGTCATCAGCGACCATGGGCACACCGCCAAGATGCAGCTCGCCATGTTCACGATAGGGTGCAATGATGTTGCGAATATTCAAGATATCCTGGTGCCGATGTTCATCCTGCTCATGCTTGATTGCCGTATAATCGGCCTGGATCTGTTCTAACTCTAAGCGTTGCTCCTCATTCAGAGTATCGGCGGCCTTCTTGTTCAAAAATTCGGTGCGTTTTATGCTGAGCTGCGAATAACGCTCGTTTTCTTTGAGGTTTATCTGCAGCGCAGTAGTCTTAGCATCGGCACTTATGATCAGCTCTCGAAAGATGGGGCTGTGTAGAAGCTCTTCCCTGGCCCGTACTTTATCGACTCGATCGTCCTCCAGGGTACGGATGTTCTCCGCTAATTCACTCAGACTGGTATCTACATTTCTAACCAACGGGACATCCACCAGACTCACCACCGAGTCCACCCGTTCCAACTGTTTCAGCTCGTCCCGCAACCGAGCAATATTTTGCAATACATTATCGGAAAACAGATCATGCTTTGGTGTGAAGGTAACAAACAGAAATTCCTGGGTCGCATAACGTTTGCTCACCTCACGGAATACCCTGAGGTCCTCGTCGTTCTCCAGCAACAGGGAATCCGCCGAGGCGTCAAGTTTAAAATCCCTGGCCTGCAAACCAAAGAAAACCAGCAACACCAAAAGTAGCAACAAGACGAGCTTTGGGTAGCCTAATATCAGTTGCTGGTACCGTATGCTAAGCAGATTACGCATGATGGGGGATTACGGGGTAGATGTGTGAGGTATGATTCTTGTTATTGTTTGGAGGGGTTTAGCTCATCCCTAAATTGCCACTTAGACCCTAAGGAATGCGTTGACACACTTCCCTAACCGGCGCCGAGTGGGAAGTTATTTGGGTAACATTCCTAAGCAACGGTCACCGTACCAGTCCCTTGCCTTGACTCAGCCCCTGAGTCGTATCGAGGTTTGTCTTGGCGAGACGATCTATCAATGCATCAAGACCGCTCTCACTGATCTCACGATTAAACTCAGCGCGAAATAAGTGCACTAAACTCAAACCATCGACGGTTACATTGTAGGCTTTCCACTTTTCATCGTGGAACCAAAAACTGTAATTCACAGCAATAGCAGGCTTACCGGGCTGCACGACTTTGGTATACACCAATTGGCGCCTCGTCCCCTTCTTTAGCCCCTTTTCCGGTAGCACCTCAACTTGAATGCCTGCATAATCGACCAAGTATTTAGCATACGTCCTCATCAGCATCCCCTTGAATTCCTGAGTGAAACGCTTGCGTTGCCCAGCGCTGGCCATACGCCAATGACGACTCAGCATAAGTTTTGAAAATGCCTTTAGATCAATCGCCGGAAGCAGTATTTCTTCGACAATTCTCGACACCTCCCGAGGATCTTTTTTGAGTTTTTCCGGATTTTCTTTTAGGGCCTGGATGATTCTCCTCACGGTCTCTTCCACGATCTGATTTGGCGTCTTGGCGAGTTTCTTGATGGGCGGAGGTGCAAACTTCGACAGTGCCTCATTAAAGGGAATAGCACTTCGAGGGACCGGTCTATCCCCAAACAGCACACTTTGCGGCGTGAGTTTTTTTCCATAAAGTCTGGTGTTTCGCCCTTCGATGAAACCTAGACTGGCACCTTCCAGATTGATGCCGCCGAACAAACCCGTGGATCGCACATAGCTGGTTACCGAGGCCTTTTCCAGTGCACTGTTATCTAGATTCGCACCCACGGGTCCAGTCAGGATTCCAATCTTGGCCCCGAAAGACATTTTGGGTTTTCTGAGACCTTTCACCGCATCATCCTTAAGATAGAGCAATATGATCGCGGCGGATTGTACCCCAGCTTGCAAGCCGATGCTGACGGCACCAAACTTATAGACCGCTGGCGGCCCCCAATGACCGTCTTGGTTGCGACAACTCACCATCCCCGGCCCGCCTTTGCCGGCGATAATAACCCCAAACTCGACGACATTCGGGAATACGGCAATACATTTAGCCGCCTTGCGTACCGCTTCCGGAATCCGCTCTTCCGCGCCCATTTTCATCTCTTCTGCAATTGAGTTAGCCGCTTGCACGGCAATATTAGCCCGTTCCCCATCAGGGCCGTACACCGAGAGCTTAACATCGCTTTCCGGTGTTTTTTCTGCGGCATTTCCAACCGCTAGCATGCTAAGGAATAGGACAATACCCAAGAGCAATCGCCGTAAATGATATTCTTGGTCTTGGTAAATCATGGATCGATGACTCCACAAAAATTAATAGTTAACATTCCTCTGCTAAACGACCGAAAACCATGCGTCATGAGTATATCACTCATCTCTGCTCCTGCGGTTCCTTAACCGCCTTCTTTTGGCTATTAGGCCTGCGCCTCTTGATCTCCAGCTGAATCGCACGCCATATCCCCTGACTGGAAAAACAGGCCCAGCCCCAGCGCAACCAGCCCAATAGCGCAAAGGCCAGCCACAGGGCCCAGGCGAGCATCAATATCCTGTAGACTAGCAGGGGAACGGACAGCACCCAGGCCTGCGGCAGGGTGCCTTGGAGCCGGTCCTGGTACCAGTTCAGCTCATGGGCATAGGAACGGTTACCTGCGATCTGCATCTCCGGGGCCCCCAGCAAGCCCTGTTGGACGACGTAGAACAATGCGATCAAGGCCGATAGCGTCAGCAGGACGAGACCGATCTGTACGGTGTTGAAAGTGAACTTGGTGACCCCTTCCGGGATCTTGGCCCTCAGGCCCAAGGCCAATAGCCAGCCCGCTACGATGACCGCGACCCAGGACGGCGCCTGGCTCAGTCCGATGCCCAGCAATACCCATTGCCAATATCCCAGGGGGGTGAGCCGGATACGGGCAAGCCCGATGGCAATCAGGACAATGACCAGCAGAACCCCCCAGAACAGGACTGCGGGACCCAGCCGCGGCCCCCCCGTGGCAAGCACCCAGCGATCTCGTCCTAACTCGACTGTGATCGAGCTGTTGACGCTGGCAGTCCCCAGATCCATATCCGGTGTCCTTAACCGGCTATGGATACCCTCGGCACGACGCCACGTCATACGGATATCCTGTTTCCCAGGCCTGATCGGCAGGTCCACCTGCCGGTCTTGTTGACGGATGGGTTGGGCGACCCCGTCGATGCTGACCGATTGCAACCGCGCCTGCTCGGGTAATGTCAACCGGTGCCGACCTCCCTGGCTGCTGCGTATCGTCAGCGCCAGGGCGGACTCGGTAGCGCGCCGTCCGGTAGAGATCCGTAAATGACTCCTGTCTATGGTAATCGTCTGTCCCGCGACACCCTCAGGCCGGGTGATGTCCAGCTGCATCTGTTCCCCCGGCCAGGGGCGCCATTCGGGTAAGCGGCGTTGGCCTGGGTCCTGGTGATGAACGACCGGGATACCGCTCAATTCAACATGCCAGATCGGACCGATATCCGCGCGCCACAGCTCCGACAAAGCTGGATCATTACCGGCGCTCAGCACGATCCGTTGGTTCTGCTCGAGCCTGGATGACCATTGCAACCGCTTCTGCTTGGGGGCCATATTCACCAAGACCTTACCTTGTTTAACTCGGATTCCGGCGCTAAGCACCGACTCGCCCGGCAATAGGGGAATCTGCAAAACTATGGGTACCCCCGCAGGTGACCTGCGTACGATGCGCGTCTTGACGTGCCAATCCAATCCCAATTGCAGGGTACGCTCGACGCTGACAAAAGGCGGTAAGACCGTGGATTCAAACGTACCAGCCTGCTTTGTAATTCCCTTAATACGAGTGAATTGCAGCTGTTGATCCGGCACCCCGTCTTCATGCACGCCCGCTACCGTCCAGCCCTGGGCATTTACCTCGACGTAATGAGGTTTAAGAACCATCGGCAGTTGAAGTCGTTCAATTCCCGTCAGCACTCCGGAGAACTGTACCAGATGGCGTCCTTTCTCCACGTGCATCCACAGTTGTCCGGAATCGGAACGAAACAAGGCTTGGGTCTCGGCGCCATCGATGAGCACCTGCCGTGGGGACCAGTGCCGTACATCGATGGGCAGGGGAATGGCACTCTCATCCTGGGCATAGACCTCCAACCGGGCGTGAATATGCTGATCGGAGAGATCCAGGCGCAGGCGTGCGATCTGCGCACATTGGGGTAGGCATTCAGGGACCTGCAGAAGTCTCTGTTCCAGCTGCTCCAGCATCTCAGGGGTGGGAAATTCAGCCCTTGCATCCTCAACCATCGATCCACCTAGCAGCCCGAGGGCTAATAACAATACGGCGCCATGGTTGGGGATACGGGGGATGCGGCCTAAAATCTCGCCTGGATTAAAAACGCGCAAACCAAATCCCGCCAACAACAACACGCTTGCTAGGTTCAATACCAGATTGATACCGGGAGACAGCAATGAAAGGGCGATGGTCTGGTCCTTATCCACGGGTCCCTGCCAGCTCAGCGGGACGGTTGTCCATTGCCAGCGAGGCAATCCCGGGCCGGTCTGAATGTTGGCCTTGGGATCGATCTTGACAAACGGTGTCCCAGCCTTCGATCTCGTTTTTTCCGCGGCCACTGAATCGTACAATTGAGGGATATTGGTCTCATAACGCTCCACCGACCTCTTGGATTGTTGCGCCACGGTTGCTGGGGCAGTGCCCACCGAACGCCATGGGTATTCCAGCTGGGGATAAATCCCGGTGCGTACCTCCTGGACCATGAATGGCAAGGCCACCAACACCAGCGCTACAAGACCGGCATTACGATACCAGCGCACCAGGAATTGCATACGTCCGGCCGGTAATACCCTCAACAGAGCCACGGCCGCCAGGATATTGAGCCATATATATCGCGGGGCGCCAGGTTCGTGCCAGATCAACCCCAGAGTGACCAAGGCCAGTACGCCCCAGGGCCATCCCCATAGACGACCCACTGCGATGGCGACGATCAACACGATAAACAAGTCCAGCAGGGTCCAGCGCTGCAGCCAGGTATTGGGGACATTATCTACCCCCGAAACGGAAAACAGCGACCAACCCGGCGGCAGATGCAGATTGGCACGCACCTGTTGAAAATCTTGACCCCAACCGGTTACCGGCAGGGTGTGTACCTCACCGAGATATCGGCTATCGGCACTGAGGCTGATGGCCCCCCTGCGCACCTCCACACCACGTTTATCCGTACCGGACAATCGGGTAATGAACTGAGGCGTTCCGTCTACGGCCACTCGGCCCAGGGCGATTTGCTCATTGGCCTCCAGACGCCAGCCCCGGGTCATGCTGCCGGTGATTTTATCCTGCAAGGTGTATCTATCGCCGCTGAAGTCCAACCACAGATTGCGCTCCAGGGACAGTTGATCGGGCTCGGGCTCGGGGTCGCCCCGGCGAACGACCTCCAAATCCAGCCTATCCCCGGTTGTCAGCCGATAGGCCGGTAGATTGCGCCATGAGTCGGGGAGCTTGGTTTGGCGTGGGTCCACCATCGACGCTCCCTTGAGCTCCACCAGCCGCAGATGGGGCCGGGCATCAAAGACCCAGACCTCTTCCCGCGGCCAGGGCGGCTTGGATTCCTGCAAACCGATCCGAGTAATATCCCCTGGATGACGCGCCGCAAAATCAACGCTCCAGTGTCCGGGGCGCAGTTGCAATCGAAGCCGACCTCCCCGCTCCAATCGAGCGGGCAAGCGACTGTCCAATCGCAAGGGAATGAAGCCGTCCAACAATGCCCCATCAAGCAGCACCTCACGGGGTGTGCCGGAAACCTCCAGCTCGATATGGGTAATAAGCTGCAGAGGATTGTCATCGATCAGCCGACGAAAGACTTGCAGTTCCAACCGCTCGCTGGGTGGCGCTTGTGTCTTATGATCGGAATCGCGTCCCCGTAACCAAAGATGGCCATTGGAATCGATATCCAGGATAGGTATCGCCCGATCCTCAACGGTAAGCGTCACCAAGGCGCTGGCCGCCGGAATAGGCAGGGTCTTGGGCAGCTGATCCCAGGAAAATCGCCCTTCGATGCGCTGCTGACCGGCTTCTAGCCAGAGGCTGGGACGGCCATCATGGCTGGTCACCAGGGCCACCTCACCATTGAGCTGGACATCTTGTGGCCAGAGCTGGTCGTCACCGGGCAGCTTCACCCGGCTTTTTGCATAGACCCGCCAGGATTGACTGAACGTCCCACCCTGTGGATTGAGGCTCAACTCGAGCCGCACCGGCCATGCGCACCGCCGAGTGTTGCTGTTATAAACATGAGGGCAGGCTCGGTCTTGGTGGTCCAGCAATACCCAGTCCACCCATGGTTGCAGTGGCTTAGGAATATCCTCGGGGGAGAGCACTTCCCCAGGAACGGAATTTGACAATAACAAAATTGCAATGAGCACTGTGAGACGGATGGGATGCACAGCAAACTCCATAGACGTGAGTAGAAAAACGAGTCAACCATCAAAAAACGGCAATCTATTCGATCGGGTACTAAATGTGGAACCGACAATGGATCACAGCTGCATCATTCCCGATAGCACCATAGCAATAGTCATAACGAATGGGTATAGGCCGCTTCTTGAGAGCAAGCCAATAAACAACGGTTATATACGGATGCGCATAATTTAGTGGCGGCAGCCACATGAGTTTCCCTACAATGACTCAGTTTATCGACTGGGGTGACCACCGTTCCGGCAGGCATGCGACTTAATTTCGCAACGAAACGATCACGGGCCCTACAACTATCAATGCCAATTGGGAGAACTATATGATTAAACCCCATGGGTCCGAGACCCTGAACCCCTTGTTTGTATACGATCAGGAAAAGCACGATGCGCTGTTGCATGAGGCGGAGAGCCTGCCCGCACTCATGTTGAGTTCTGCGGCCGCGGCCAATGCCGTCATGATGGGCGCCGGATACTTCAATCCCCTCACCGGATATATGAATGCCGCCGACGCGATCAGCGTGGCTGAGCGCATGCATACCACCGACGGTCTTTTCTGGCCCACCCCGGTATTGAACATGACCAACAATATCGAGGCGGTCAAGGGGCACAAACGCATCGCCCTGCGTGACCCCAATGTCGAGGAACACCCCATCCTGGCGGTGATGGAGGTAGAGGATACCGAAGAGCTGACCGATGCCGAGATCAATCTCATCATGGAAAAGGTCTATCGCACCACCGATGCGGAACACCCCGGTGTCGCGGCCTTCCAGTCCGCGGGAAAATATGTCATCTCCGGACCGATCCAGGTGCTCAACTGCAGCTACTTCCAGCAAGACTTCCCCGACACCTTTCGCACCGCGGTGGAGATCCGCAATGAAATTAAGGAGCGCGGCTGGAAAAAAGTAGCCGCCTTCCAGACCCGTAATCCCATGCATCGCGCCCATGAAGAACTGTGCAAGATGGCCATGAAGGCGGTCGAGGCAGACGGCGTCATCGTTCACATGCTGCTGGGCAAACTTAAACCCGGTGATATCCCGGCCCCGGTCAGGGATGCCTCCATTCGCAAGATGGTCGAACTCTACTTCCCGCCCAACACCGTCATGATCACCGGCTACGGATTCGACATGCTCTATGCAGGACCGCGCGAGGCCGTGCTGCACGCCATTTTCAGACAAAACATGGGGGCCACCCACCTGATCGTCGGCCGCGACCACGCCGGTGTAGGCGACTACTACGGCGCCTTCGATGCCCAGACCATCTTCGATGAAGAGGTACCCGAAGGGGCCCTGGAGATCGAAATATTCCGTGCCGATCACACCGCCTACTCCAAAAAATTGAACAAAGTGGTCATGATGCGCGACGCCCCCGATCACGCCAAAGAAGACTTCGTACTGCTTTCAGGCACCAAGGTTCGCGAGATGCTCGGCCAGGGTATTGCACCGCCACCGGAATTCTCCCGTCCCGAGGTCGCCCAAATCCTGATGGATTATTATCAGAGCAAGAGTAAATAACAACTATAGTTAATATCGTCTGACCTGCCATCCCACCCCGCCCGGGGTGGGAGTTTTATTGTGTCTTTATCTTTCTCGCCACGAATATGTTTTCGAAAGACGACCTTTGATCGTTACAATTTTTCGCTCTCGCCTGCGCCCTGAAGCTACAGCAGAACATGAAGAGATGGCAGTGCGCACGAGATCCCTGGTTGAGCGGATACCGGAATTCATATCCATCAAAACCTTTACCGCTCCTGATGGTAAGCGTGTTTCCATTGTTGAATTTGAAACGTTACAGTCCCATCAGGCGTGGCATGATCACCCTGAACACAGAGAAGCCCAAAGGCTTGGGCAAGAAAGATTCTTGCCTCGAATTTAGTATTCAGGTAATGGAAAACTCACGGTTCTACTCCTTTTACACAGCGGATCATATCACCGAGTGAGCAACCACCGTAGTCACTTGGATAGGGCCCCGCCTCGGTTCCTAACATAATGATGTAGAATACCTAAATCCTTGATGCGAAAGCGGGGTAGAAGATGCTATCCTCGTTTGAGACTACCCGGATTTTCCAACGGGTGCCTCTGTTCTAGTGTTGCAAAACGACAAGAACCTCTAACCTGCTCATGTGGTTTTGGGTATACCGAAAGATCACGACAGTCCAGCCGTTTTGGTAACGGCCAATAGACCCAACCCAGATCGTTAGAATACTATGTTTACGGGGCGTAGAAAATGAAGAAATGCAAACAAATCAACCATGTTCAGGACGGTAAATATGTAGCAGAGGTGGATGTGGAATTGATGGTTACCGATGATGAATGGGCTCCATATTTATACCTTCAAAACGCTTATAAACTTGATGATATTCATGAAGCACTTCGCCGTGGTGATCTTAATGCTACCTTGAAAAAGGCTCGTGTATTTACTTTGCAACCAATTGCCACCTAGGGCTGCGATCACCCAACACATATCAATTCAAGGATAGATTCCGCCCTAAACACATATAGAAAGTAAGGGTATACAGATCGATACCGCAGTAATGCTTGGGCGTAGAGGTTCATCGAGGTCTCCCTCTTCATCGTAGTACATGTGACACCAGTAGGATAGCAGGTCATCCCTACCAAGCCTGAAATCGCTGGGGGAGGCCTCAGTGAGTATCAAAGCACTCCGCCTGACCGGGTTTTCGCTACGCTCAAAACCAGAAAGTTAGCTTGATCATTAACGGCTAAAACAGGCATCAATTATATTTGATCTACTGGAGTTTATGAGATTGTCTTCGAATCAACTTACATTTGATTTGTTTAACGAACCTTTTGGTAGCTCCTCGCCGAGAGTAGCGGCTGCTGTAGATGTATTAGCTAGCCACGGGGGTGTTGAAGCTCGTGGCGCGGTATTTACTCGCACTGAGGTTGTGAATTTCATTCTTGACCTCGCTGGGTATACACAGGATCAGCCGCTTTGTCGAAAGCGGATTATAGAACCGTCTTTTGGTGCCGGGGACTTTTTACTCCCTATGGTAGAGCGACTTCTCGCTGCGTGGCGAGTATCGAACATTGGAGGCTCTATTGTCGCTGATCTGAGTGAAGCGATCCGGGCTGTTGAGTTACATCACGATACCTTTACTACAACCCGCGCAACCGTGATCGAACGATTAAAGCAGGAGGGGATCAACCGTCAGTCCGCGATAACTCTTGTGAACTGCTGGTTATTGCAGGGTGATTACCTTCTTGCACCTCTCGATGGGCGATTCGATTTCGTGATCGGTAATCCGCCCTATGTCCGACAGGAATCAATTCCAGCGGAATTACTGGTTGAGTATCGGAGTCGCTATCAGACCATGTATGACCGAGCCGACCTTTATATTCCTTTTATTGAACGTTCACTGCGAATGCTCACTGAGGGCGGCAGATTGGGCTTTATCTGTGCCGATCGATGGATGAAAAATCGGTATGGTGGACCTTTGCGTCAATTCGTTTCCGAGAAGTTCCACCTGAAGGCATACGTCGACATGGTAGACACTCCGGCATTTCATAGTGAAGTAATTGCCTATCCGGCAATCACCATCATCACCAGAGAAAAGCCTGGGCCGACCCGCATTACTCATCGGCCATCGATTGATCAAACGTCGTTGGCCGCGCTTGCGGAGGAGTTACTGGCGAAACGGGTCCCAAAAAATGATAGCCAAGTATGGGAATTGACCTGCGTTACCAACGGATCTGAGCCTTGGCTACTCAATTCAACTGATCAGATGGCACTACTACGTCGTCTGGAGCAACAATACCCAACCCTTGAGGAGACTGGTTGCAAGGTAGGCATTGGCGTTGCAACCGGGGCGGATAAAGCATTCATCGGAAACTTCGATGCACTGGATGTAGAACCCGACCGGAAGCTGCCGCTGGTGACAACACGCGACATCGTATCCGGCGAAGTACACTGGAGTGGCCAAGGTGTTATCAATCCGTTTAGGGAAACCGGCGGTCTCGTAGACCTTCATGATTTTCCACGCCTGCGCCAGTATCTTGAAGCTCGGAAGGACATGATCGCAAGCCGCCACTGCGCCCAAAAAAACCTGTTGAATTGGTATCGCACAATCGACCGTATTAACTCGGCCCTAACTTTTACGCCGAAACTGCTGATCCCCGACATCAAGGGTGAAGCGCATATTGTTTATGAGCGAGGAGCACTCTATCCACATCATAACCTTTATTACATAACATCCGAAGCGTGGGATTTAAAAGCCTTGCAGGCGATATTGCTTTCGAGTGTTAGCCGTCTTTTTGTGGCGACTTACTCTACCAAGATGCGTGGTGGATACTTGCGTTTTCAAGCTCAGTACCTTAGACGTATTCGCGTGCCTTACTGGAACGACATATCCGAAGAGCTACGTAAACAGTTGATCGAAGCAGCTGGTAGTCAAAACTTGAAAGCTTGTAACCGTGCTGCGTTCACGCTATTCGGCCTGACCGACGAAGAGCGATCGGTACTTGGTGGCAATGGAGATTAAATGACGCTTGATCTTGTCAATTACGAACGTAAAGCCAGCGAGGCAGTACGGGCATTTTGGGGAAACCGAGAGGTAGCCCGTCAGAAGCAAATTGAGTCCGGAAAGGCCGATCAAGGTGAACGCTCTGGCGTAACAGCCGGAAAGAATATGGACGGATTCATTGCTATAGTGCTTGATCTTGTACGCGGAAACGGGCTTGTACATGCGCAGATTCACCAGCAACGAGCTGTCCTGACACTGCCAGGATACTTCCGACCCACCAAACTATGGGATCTTCTCGTGATCCATGAAGGCGAACTAATTGCAGCCATCGAACTGAAGAGCCAAGTAGGCCCATCCTTTGGCAACAACTTCAACAATCGAACCGAGGAAGCCATTGGTACCGCGCATGATCTATGGACTGCTTATCGCGAAGGCGCCTTTGGCAAACAACCGCGTCCTTTCGTAGGATGGTTGATGCTAGTTGAGGATGCTCCGAGATCACGTTCACCGATCAAAGATAAATCGCCTCACTTCCCAATCTTCAAGGAATTCAAAGGAGCATCCTATCTCAAGCGGTATGACTTGCTATGTCAACGGCTTATTCAGGAGCAGCTCTATACGACAGCCGCTGTAATCACGTCACCACGAAACGCCGCGGAATCAGGCGAGTTTTCTGTATTATCACTAATGACAAGTCTAAAAACTTTTGTAACATCACTCACTGGGCATATTGCAGCTGAATCAGCCCGACTGGGATAGTTTGAGCTCCCATGCAATACATAGCCGCTAACACATTACCAGCCTCCACCATCTTGTCAGTATGCGATAGTACCTAGATCCTGCAGGTGTAAAGCACAATGAACGCCCCAAAAAAATGAAAGGCTCACAACAACGCCACACCGAGGCAAGAGCGGGTTACGGATTTCTGCTGCCTGCCCTGTCGGCCATAGCAATGTTCTTCTTCCTGCCGGTGGTGGTGGCGCTCAGCTTGAGTTTCACTGACTTCGATATCTATGCGCTGGGGAATCTCGAGCATTTGCGCTTCATCGGCCTACGAAACTATTTTCAGCTGGTAGAAAACCCCCTGTTCTGGAAGGCCCTGGTAAATACGCTTTATTTTGCGCTCATCGGTGGGCCGCTCTCCGTAGGGGTCTCACTGGCTGCGGCAATGTTGGTCAGCTCAAGACTGGTTCGATTCAAGGGTCTGTTTCGGGCGGTCTTTTTTCTACCCGTAGTGACGACCTTGGTGGCGGTCGCCGTCGTGTGGCGATATCTATACCATCCAAATTACGGTTTATTCAACTATGGGCTCGGTCTGTTGGGCCTGGACCCCATCGATTGGCTGGGCGACCCCGATTGGGCCATGCCGGCCATCATCCTGATGGCGGTATGGAAGAATTTCGGTTACAACATGATCATTTTTATCGCCGGTCTGCAGAATATCCCGGAACAGCTCTATGAGGCAGCAAGAATTGACGGTGCCAGCACACTACAGCAGTTCAGACAGGTGACCCTGCCGATGTTGGCCCCCACTTTTCTATTCGTCGCCATCATCACCATGATCGGTTATTTTCAGCTGTTCGCCGAACCTTATGTCATGACTCAGGGAGGACCGTCCAATGCCACCCTGAGCATCGTATTACTCATGTATCAGGAAGGCTTTCGATGGTGGAACATAGGTTATGCCTCGGCACTGGCCTTTTTGCTGTTCATCATCATCCTGTTCGTTACGCTGTTACAGTTGCGATTTAAAAAGGGGTTTGAACAATGAGCCGGCAGCTAAATAAATGGCTCATCTATGGGCTGTTGGGCATTACCTTCTGTTTCGCCATCGCACCGCTATTATGGATGCTATCCGCCTCATTCATGCCCAGTGGTGAAGCCAATCTTTACCCCCCGAGGATACTGCCAAGCCGATTTACCCTGGAACACTACCAAGCCCTTTTTACCCGTCTCAATCTCGCTCGTTACTTGATCAACAGCACCCTGCTGGCCATCGCCGTGACCCTGATCTCCTTGCTGCTCAATTCAATGGCGGGGTATGCCTTCGCGAAGTTACATTTTGCTGGACGTGACCGGATATTTCGATTCTTGCTCGCCGCACTGGTCGTTCCCGCACAGGTGTCCATGCTGCCGTTGTTTCTGCTACTCAAACAATTTGGCTTCATCAATACCTACTGGGGCGTCATCATCCCTGGAATGGCCAGCATATTCGGTATTTTTTTGATCCGTCAATATGCCCTGTCGATCTCCGACAGCCTGCTCGATGCCGCACGTATCGACGGTGCCAGCGAATTTAGAA
Source organism: Gammaproteobacteria bacterium (assembly GCA_024222475.1). Lineage (GTDB taxonomy): Bacteria > Pseudomonadota > Gammaproteobacteria > JAAEPA01 > JAAEPA01 > JAAEPA01. Next base: position 17,937 of record JAAEPA010000107.1, read on the forward strand.
TCTATTGGTCACTGATATTACCCGTTTGCAAACCCATCCTGATCACGCTGGCGATCTTCACCTTCATGGGGACCTGGAATGACTTTATGTGGCCCCTGATTATCCTTACCGACAATGATATGTACACCCTGCCCGTCGCCCTGGCAAACCTGCTCGGCGAGCATGTCCAGGACACCGAGCTGATGATGGCCGGTTCGGTATTGACCACTCTGCCAGTGATGCTGGTATTTATGGCCTTGCAGAAACACTACATCGAAGGCATCATGATCGGCGGCGTGAAGGAATAATAAAATTCTTACAAACATGGAAGCCTCAAGGCAAACGTCATCAACCACCAACATTAATCTGCTTTTTCAGCCTTTTTAAGCCTATTTCCTAAGCGATGGCCTCCGTAGGGTCGCAGAATTGGACCCTTCCTTCCCCTGGTGTGTCTCAATTTGTATCGCTCTTGACTGGAAACAAAACCACATGCAGTCGATCAAACCTGTTTTTATAAATCCTTTCAGACGGATTATTCTGCTCAGCCTCTGCCTTTCGATGACGACCTGGTCATCCCTGGCAAACGGTATTGTATTGGACGATTTTGAAGATGTCCGTGATTGGCAAAGAACCACCTCCGAGGGTGTAAATCTCGAAATCGGCCAGGATGAAGGTCATAGCGGGATGGCGATGAGACTGGATTTTGATTTCAATGACTACAATGGTGGTGGCTTCGTGCTCGCACATAAGTCCCTACCCATCACTTTGCCTGAAAACTATTCGTTCTCTTTTTATATCCGTAGCGAGGCGCCGCTGAATAACTTCGAATTCAAACTGATCGATCCCAGCGGGCAGAATGTCTGGTGGTTCAATCGGCAAAATTTCGAATTTCCCAGCAAGTGGCAAAAAATCACCATCAAGAAACGCCATATTGGATTCGCATGGGGCCCGGCTAAGGGCGAATTGAAGGAAGCGGCAAGCATCGAATTCGCAATTTCCGCAGGGAAAGGGGGGAAAGGCTCAATATGGATAGACGAATTGACCTTCGAAGAACGCGAACCCTCAGCCGAACACCATCAATTACCCCAGGTACGCGCCTCCACGACGGCCACCGGATACGAGGCCTCCTCAGTGCTAGAAAAAGATCCGGCGACCATGTGGAAGAGCGGTTCCATTGCCGAAGGTCAGTGGCTGCAATTGGACTTCGGAAAAAACCGCGAATACGGTGGTTTGATCATCGATTGGGGCCTGGAGAACTATGCCGAGGCCTACGAGGTGCAGACATCCGATGATGGCGAAAACTGGACTCGCGTCTATTCGGTAGACTCCAGCAATGGCAACCGGGACTACGTCTACCTGCCGGACGCTGAGTCGCGTTACTTGCGTCTGGATCTGCAACGCAGCAGCCGGGGGCAAGGCTACGGGATAAAATCTATCCAGATCAAACCCTATCAGTTTTCGGCATCACCAAATAACCTATTTACGGCTATTGCGCACGACTCCAAACCCGGCACCTACCCGAAGTATCTCTCCGGAGAGCAATCCTACTGGACCGTCGTTGGCGTGAGCGGTGACCTAAAGGAGGCACTGATCAACGAGCAAGGTATGGTGGAGCTCGACAAAAGCGGTTTCTCCATCGAACCTTTTCTCTACATCGACGATCACCTGATCACCTGGAACGATGTCAAACTGAGCCAGCATCTGGAACAGGATTATCTACCTATTCCATCCGTCTCATGGGATCACTCTGGATTGGAACTCAAGATCACCAGCTTTGCCAAGGGAGAAGCAGGGAAATCCTTACTTTATCTGCGATACCAGGTAATAAACACGACTGACCAGAAACGCCAGGGTAAACTGTTCCTCGCACTGCGCCCCTTTCAGGTCAACCCCCCCTGGCAGTCCTTGAACATGACGGGAGGGATGGGGCATATCAAGGAACTGTACGCCGACAACAGCACCATCCGGGTAAATAATAACAGGACCGTAATAAGCCTGACTACAGCCGAACAATTCGGCGCCGTGAAGTTTGCCCAAGGCAGTATCACGGATTTTCTTTACAGCGGAACCCTGCCACGCCAGAGTGCCGTGCTCGACCCTCTCGGTTATGCCTCAGGGGCACTTGAATACCCCTTAGATCTGCTGCCGGGCGAGAGCAAGGAGACCTACCTCATCGTCCCCTTCCATCAGCTGCCCCCCCTGCCGTTGAAAGACGACTCACCGGGGGCAAGCGCCCACCGGTGGACCGAGGCC
>JAAEPA010000108.1 GCA_024222475.1 Gammaproteobacteria bacterium
GACGGGCCGACCATTGGGTAGCGAAGAATGGATTGAAAAGATTGAGAAACTGACCGGCAGGGTACTGAAACCCCAAAAGCGCGGCCCCAAGAGGAAAAACAGGAGCGGCAATTAAGTGTGTTTAGTAAACCGTCACCGTAATTTCGTAATTTCCATTATGGAAATCTGCGGGTTTCATTGAAAGGGGATGGCGAGGTTCGCGGAAAAAACGAGTTTTCTTTCAGGCACTAACTAGACTTCGCTGTTGTCCCGATGTTCCCTCATATGCTGGAGGTGGCTATCTTGATCGACGGAAGAGTCGCTAACCTGTGTCCAGTGGTCAGTTCACCGGTAAGATGTCTTTAGAGATATCTCACAGTTGACACGACAAGCATAAAAATAATCGGCTCAAAAGCGTGTTTACGTCCGTGTAAACAGTGCCTTCTTGCCGATTATTTTGTCTTGCAATCACCCGTATGAGTGAAATATCCGCTTATTGCTTGGCCTTTATCAGGCTCGTCAGCTCTTTCAGGCTTTCAGTAAACCGACTTTTCATCAGCTCGAAGGTCTCCGAATTGGATTTCCCGACCAATTCTGCTAACTCGCGCATATTTGCCAGTGCCTTTTCGAAACCCTCTCGGACAAGCTCGGCTTCCTTACTCGTAAATTCCTGAGGGCTCGATGCGCTGGCGATCTCCTTGGCGGCCTCGGAAACGGCGTCCATCGCTTCGGACAACATCTCCGCCTGCCGCTTGGCAACGGCCTGAATCCCCTCCACTGCCAATTTGTTGGCCTGCGTTACTGCCTCGATATTTGTGCGCTGTGTCTCCATCAGGGTTTCCATATCAACCCCTGGAAACTTGAATTCGCTCATCATCTTCGAGAGATCGAATTTACTGGGATCCAGATTTGCAAAAGGGTCAAATGGATTATTCTCGCTCATATTTTATGACTCCTGTAGTCTGTTGTTTCCGGTGCATAGTACCATTTAGTGTTCTATTGCGCATCGCACCAAACTCATTGTCAACATCTTTTTTGAAGGACTTGCATATTTATTCACTATATAGACGATAGCTTGGAAATTTCCAAGCTATCCCCATTTCCATATCGAGGAGGCAAGGTTTGCCCTCCATGCTATCGTCTTGCTATCTTAGTACTCCGTCAACATGATATTGACGGAGTACTGGGACCTTGATGCTAGATCCAACTGAATCACAAGACACAAGAAAACTCAAACTAAACGGGTAGTTTGAGTTTTAAACTCGAGATCCGTCCTATTCTAGTACCGCTATATCTGCTAGATTTAGTAGCATAGGTCTTACTCAACGTTGGGGGGAATCCTGAGTTATACACCCTTGGCCGATAGCTTTTCCGGTGTGGAGAGCGCCTCAATTGTACCGTAGAGCAAATCAGAATGCATATGCCAGTCTTATCCAATATGAAATGGCCCTGAACGGGAGCCGTGATTCCTCCTCTATTCGTCACCCAGCTTGACGACTGTGCGTCCGGTCACGCGACCACCGATGTAATCATCGAAGACAGCATCGAGCTCGTCCAAGCTCACTTCACGTGTCACTATGGCATTGAGCTTGCCTGGCCGCAGATCACTCGCCAACCGCCCCCATACACGCTTGCGACGTTCCATTGGCACATAAACGGAGTTGATGCCGAGCAGATTCACACCGCGCAAGATGAAGGGCATCACCGTGGTGTTGAGCTTGATACCACCGGCCAAGCCAACCGAAGCGGGGTATAAGAAATATAAACAACCTTTTTTAAGAAACGGCAAGGTACTGAAAGACCACAGAGTTATCAATCACGGGGGTCATCGGTCTGAAATCGAGGGCTTGTATCCCTTGAAGCGAAGTATTTGCCAATAAAAGTGACGAAATTTGGGGTGTCGAGCAAGCAAAAGCTATAGGGGTTTGCCGGATCGGGAACTGAACTAGATTGAATTGGGGTGTCGGGCGGGATCAGGCCGTTTCGAAGAGATCGAGAGACCGTGGTCGTTGAGCTGCGACTAAGCAGCGAACGACAAGCCAGGATGGCTAACTGGACAGCAAGTGGAGCAAGGATAGCGTAGCGAAGATGGCGGGGCGGTGCCCTGCTGGGCAAGTCGAGATGAGCGAGAATCTTGGCGATCACAGCGAGATCTTCAATAGCTGAGATGATCTTCAGGGTGCCACCGCTGCGATGGCAATGTTCAGTCGAGGAAAATCTCGTCCAGGTTTAACGTGGCAAGTCAATCATCCCGAGGAATTGTGATGGTTACAATGTATGATCCGAGCTACTTAAGTGCTGACCTACTTTCAGAAGGTACAGTGGTAAGCAGGAACACCGAAAAGCGGACACTCACTTCCTGGACGCGACTGGCCGGAGTGGGTCGTTTGCGGACATCCATGGCCTATTTAGAACAAATATTTATAGGGCCTTCGGCTCGAAGTGTTCACAAAACTTATTAACAACTTCCTCTATCGTCGCGTAGTCAGTGATAACTTGAGCATGCATGTACATCTGCTGACTACCCTCGCTATAAGAATGCGTGAAAAATGGATTCGCTTCACCGAGTTTGTTTATCTGATCAAGAATGTCGTTATGTAATTCTATGTCCTCAAGCTTATTGAGATCCAATGTCGCTTTTCGAGTTTCAAGCTGCTTGAGCTTCTTCATGTCTCCCTTGAATAAGAGCGCCGGTGGAACATAAAGGGGTATCCTATGCGCAAGAGCATCACGGTACTCCTTCGAGTATTTCGAGTACCAATCACGAAGATAGCCTGACTGTAAATACTTGCGAAGCGGCTTGGGTAAATGAGATTGGTTTTTCCCGTTAAAAAGGCCGATGTCTTTTCGGCCGAGTTTCCCTTCCTTTGGGTTTCCAAACAGATCATACTCGTAGGCAGTCACCCATCCCAAGTTGTCAAATAGCCCCGAGATGTTGACGAAAAAGGCATGAAGATTGATCCCTAAGTCCGTCAAATCATCTACTGCTAGTCGTTCGGATTGGCCGATCGGATATATGCGGAATATGTTCTCTATACAACGGCTTACAACATAGATGCGCCGACCTGCTCCCTCCATTAAATATTCTTTAGCTTTGTCGTTCGTGAGCTTGGTGCTCAGATAACTCAGCTTAAGCAGTAACTGGTCGCGAATTTGACCGGCATCCTGAGACTTTTCTTTAATCTCCTTTAGAGAGCGTTCATCGTAGGGCATATCGAAAGTACTCCCATAAGGATCTATAACGTCTTGGTAAGGGGCAGACAATCCATTTGTTAGCTGCGCTCAAAGTCCTACGCTCTCTTTTGCCATTGATACTAATAGAGCCTTTAAAACATCGACGGATAATGCGCCCGACTTCGATTTTATTAAGGTCTTGGCTTTATTCCATGTTGTTTCATTTCTAGATGCCTCTAGAAACTCATGGCCCTGCCAGGTCAAACTAAATGGGTGGACCCTGATCACTCGATCTGACGTAGTAGAGGACATTAGTCGCTCACAACGAATAAGGCCCGCCTGATCCATGAGTACGAAATGGTACATGATTTCAAACTTATCGTGACCGTCAAGCTCTAGCTCCGTGATGATTTGATCATCCGGTTTTTCTTCCATATGGATGAGTAGCTTCCTTATAAGATCGACATCACGTTTCATTTGATTTCCTTACAGCTAACAGGTGTTTAACGGACCAGCAGTCCGTATATCAATAATCCGAACGGATGCGACATTGGAGCATGCGTACAACAACAGACAAAGAGCCACAATCTCATCAGAATACCAACCATCAATAAAAACTTCAGTGAGATTTCACGAGTATAGCCCTTTTATCCCAACCTCACCTGCACATGATGGATCATTCCATCGCTTATCAGTGGGATTCGCGCCGTTTCATCTTTGATCTCCAAGATTTCTTCGTCCACATCTACGACAACGACCGCACCCCTTTGTTTGGCGTCGTTGGAAACGGTGATTTCGTATAACGTTTTTTTGTCTAGGCAACGATAACTCAGCTTAAAGCCCTTCCAGGTTTCGGGAATTCGAGGTTTGAGATGAAGGCTGTTTCCTTGAGTATAGGCAAAATAAAAGCCCTTTCTTATCGAGCAGCAATGTACTGAAAGACCACAGAGCTGTTAATCCCGGGGGTTATCGGTCAGAAATCGAGGGCTTGTAGCCCTTAATGCGGAGTGTGTGCCAATAAAAGTGACGAAATTTGGGATGTCGAGCAGGTGGCGGGCAAGAGAGATTATCGGTTCTAGTACATCAACAACTTTGTTTGTATGGGTGGCTCTATCGCCAACTCTTCAGTGAAATAAAGAATCTAACCGTCCACCGCCGATAAATAACCCATCAGATGAAAGTTGTTAATGTACTAGATCTGAACCGGATGAAATCGCTGTGTTGGTGCGGGATCAGGCCGTTTCGAAGTGATCGAGAGGCCGAGCTGGAGTTCGAGGCGGTGTCCTGGTGGGCAAGCTTAGTTGAGCTAGATTTTTATAATCACCGCAGGGTCTTCAATCGCGTCGATGATCTTCAGGCCGCCTCCGCTGCGATAACAGAGTTCATCCGGGTAAGAACTTTTCCTAGTTTAGATTGGCAATTCAAAATCCAGAAGAGTTGTGATGGTGACACTGAATGGACCGAGTTTCCCGAGTTGGTGATCCACCTTAAACAGTTATCGCCGTAAGCTAGGAACACCGCAAAGCAGACATTCGCCTCCTGGACTCGACTGGCCGGAAGGGGTCGTTTGCGGCCATTCGATAGCAGACGAAGGAAATTTCTTCATCATGGAAAAAAACGGCACATCCGAGAATAAATCACTCCGACCCATCTCCCCTTATTTGCTCGGCATAAAAGCTATTCCTCGCCTTCAGGCTTAGGAGCCGTGATCCTGTCTTGGTACAATTTTGCCAAAGGAAGCCAGACTTCCTGGAAAAGTAAATTTTCTTTGTCATAATCTGTATCAGTAGACTCGATAATACTAATCGCACGCCGGTACAAATACTCTTCCAGTTCTAGTTTTGAAGCCATCTGCCTTATCCTCTCTCGATAGTATTTTAGTGTACGCCAATCTCTCGTCTGAATGACTCAGACCAACTGTGGAATAATAACCTACTATTAATCCATGTTGATTACAGTTAGAGGTAACAAACCTAAAACTCGTTCAGGGAAAATTAGTTAAAAATGCCAACGTTATAAAATCCTTTGCCTTAATCGCTGTCCTTAACGCTCTCCCCCTAGGTCCCCCTCGACAACTCTTCCCGCCTGGATGAGCTGCCACTTCCATCCGCCACCTTCCGCGAGCTGGATAACTGCATCGTAATTTTCTAGCTTGTACTCGGTGCTGCCTAAGGTGATATAGCTGATCGATTGCTCGGACAGCATACTTAGAATTTGGTTGACCTGTCCGGGGCTAAGGGCGGTGTGAGGTCGGTCCAGGAAGGCAAACTGCGGGGCTGCGAGGAGACAGCGGGCGAACGCGAGGAGTTGCTGCTCATCGAGTGAAAGCAGGTCTTTCCAGTCTTTCTCAATATCTAAGCCACCTGCCCGCTCCAACATGCGCCGCAGATCCAAACGGTGAAACACCTTTAGAATCTGTTCATCACTTATCAGCTTTTCCTGTCCGGTCTGCAGCAGTAAATCCCGCATCGTGCCTGGGGGGAAATATGGCCGTTCGGGTAGAAAGAATATATCCTCTAACGAGGGTCGAGAAATGCCTCCCTCGCCGGCATCCCAAACGCCGGCGGTAGCTCGAAACAGAGCCGCTTTAGCGGTGTTACTGGGACCTGTTATCAATACTCGCATCCCGCGCGGAATAGACACCGAAAGCTCTTTTAGCAAGGTACGGTTATCTCTCGTAGAACGTAGCGTCAGGCGCTCAAAATCCAGGCGCCCGTCTTGTTCGCGAATCTCTATAGGAGATGCCACAGTGGGAGACAACCGTTCCTTCATCTCCCCCCGCAGCACGCTAAGACGTGCGAGAACTGCGGTGTAGGAGGAAATAGACTGAAACTGATTGACGACCAAAGAGAATGCACCCAACAGGTGCGAGAATGCCATAGCAGACTGAGTAACCACACCAAACTCGACTTCTCCACGGATGAAAAGAGGCGCGACGATCAAGGCCGGGATGATCTGAATCAACCAATTGTACCCCGTTGTAAAAAAGCTCAGATTACGGTTTACGGTAATGATCTTTCTAAAATTCACTGTCAAGTCATTCAGATGGCGCAACAGCCGGGTCCTGAGTAGCTCTTCCCGATTTAGCATCGCCACCGACTCGGCATTCTCTCGAACATGGATCAAGTCAGTCCGAAAATTGGCCTCCTTATCGAGTTGATCATAGTTCAGCCGGACTAAGGGGCGCCCGACTAAGACCGTCAGGAAAGAACCCACTGCTGCATATAAGACAGAAACGACGAACAGTAAAGGGCTGATCGACCATAGTACTCCAGCAAAAGCTACCACGGTAATGCTGCCGTTGAGGATCATCAACACAAAGGAGAGCGTGTTGACGGTTAAGGTTCGAATGTCTTCGGCGATACGCTGGTCCGGATTGGCAATCTCACTATTTTCAGCGGTATCGATATAGTAGTAGGTGCGTTTTTCAAGATAGCGAACGACGGCCCGACGAGTGAGCCATTCCCGCCAAAGCAGACTAAGGCGCTCCTCGATGAAACGGTAAAAGACCGATACCAAGGTGCTGGCCGCAAACACAGTGATGTAGAGCGTGGCCAGCCAGATAAACTCCGCCATTTCGCGATCTGCGATAGCCGTCATAAAGTCGCGACCAACATAGCTGTTAACAACGTTCAAGCCACTGATGCCAAATAAAAGGGTGATCAGTAATGAGAAGTGTATCTTGGCTTTTACGCCGACCTCTGAGCCCACCAAATTCTTGACTGATTCTGCAAACTGGACCCAAGTCTGGCGGTTGATGGGAACTCCTTTTGCACTCATGCTTGCATCTCCGTTGGAATTGATTTTATGGGCAGGGGGAGAAGGTCTGCATCTTGAGGGTTGGTGATTCTGCGAATTGGGTATTTGTACCCATGACGAACGAGTTTTCGCCGACACATAGCATACCGCCTTTGCCGCATAGCCGCGTTAGAACACGAAAACCATAGAATAAACTATGCCTTACGTATTCTGTCTTGCTCTGCAACAAACTCGAAACACTCTGCGCACCCGAGAACCCTTCCGTCATGGGTATATCATTCGCCTCCCTCCATGGATTCGAGCTGATTCATGGCTCCAACCATGCGCGACGCCATGATGCGGGCAATATTGACCATGAAGCGCGCACCAACCTTAGAGTCTTCGTTGAGTAGTCTTTCGACGAAAAGGCGGCGCAGCACGAGCAGGCGAGCCGGTGTGAGCGCACGGACATCGGCCGTGCGCCGGCCGGGGGTGGTAAACAGGGCAAGCTCTCCCAGGGGCTCTCCTGGACCCAACCGAGCGATAATACGACCTCTGCGGCTAATCTCCATCTCACCCTCCAGTATCACATATAGCTCTCGGTCAACCAAACCGCGGCGCAGCAACAAATCGCCGGCTTTGGGCATGACCAGCATCCCGTACCGGGCCAGTAGACGCGCCGCTCGCCGGGGCACGCCCTCGGTGAGCGGCTGTCCAGCCTCGAAGAGGGGCTCGATAGCACGCAATACAGTTCGAAAATTCACCTTAAAAGGGGCGACATGGTCACCGATACGGTCGCGAAACCGAACCATGTCCACTGGGGGATGGCGACCGGGCCCGAACGCATCCGCGACGAGGAATCTAAGTGGTGAACGGACCTGATGTAAGAATTCAGTGTCTGAGCAAACGGCGATGAGTGGCACACGTAGGCCATCGGCAGTCTGCAGCAGACGCCCGGCGTAAGGCCGCATGCCGAACTTAGCGTATCGATTGATGAGACCGGGCGCCGCATACGAAAAGCCGAACCGGGCCCCTCGTTCAACCGCGCTATAACGGTAACAGGAAATCCCCATGGATAAGGCAAGCATCGAGCCTCGTACGCCGAAATCCAGCACCAGCCGTGTACACTCGCTGAGGGGCTCAACCTCCAGCTCGGGGAAGCGATCGAGCGAGTACCGTGCTCGAAAAGACTCCGGCACCTTTCCTGGCAGGTACAGGTCTGCACGCATAGTTCCTGTGGGAACTTCCGGTGGACCCGTATAAAAAATCATCGAGTCTTCACGATCATCCTCTGGATCATGAACCTCGCCTCGCCCATGATCAACACCCGAGACGTGTCGCTTACCGAGTTCCTCGATATAGATGCGATAGCGAAGGCGAAACAGGGCCCTTCGCTCCGCCTCGGTCTTGGCACGATGCACCGGGAACCACCAGGAAATCAAGCGATCGAGCATGGGAGCCTCAGCGGGGAGGACTGGCGTTCCATGAATAAACATCCCAAAAAGGATTAATCTTAATCATATGACATCTAAATTCCATATCTCCCCTGCCTCACAACCATACCCCCTGCCACCCGGCATGTTCAAACGAAAACCCCTTCTCGCCTCGCTGTATCCCTCAATACTATGTTGATAGACCACCAATTCGTAACCGTTCAGTCCCCCAGCCTTTTTTAAGCACTCCCCCTAACCCTCTCCCCGAGGGAGAGGGGAACTGAATGATTACCCTAGGAGGCTGTCGGATTTAGGGCTGATCTACTGCGGAAAAGCCGGATTTGGCTAGACTTCCCGATCCTTTTCGTTAAATAGCTACGGCTATTCTCCTCAAACGATCGAAAAATCTACCTCAAACCGTCTTTCCCTCGCTACGATCACCTAAATCCGACAGCCTCCTAGCTCTGCTCAATTCCTTGACCCCCTTCTCAGCGTTGGGCAAGCGTGTCTGTTAAACTTGCGCCATTCATGACCGCCTGCTGAGTTGTTCGACAACCCGTAGTTGCGGGCTTTCGGACCTCGCCTGCGAGACACATAAATCCATGCCAATATTGATAAAACCCACGCTCATTTCAGCAGATATCAGTTCTGAAACATCCTCCTGCCAAGGATAATTTAATTATTTCTTACACCATGGCGAGTCATATTTCTTCCTCTCCATCCCAAATATCGTTGATCCTGGCGCTCCTGCTGTGGGTCCTACCCGTCTTGGGACAATCTCAAAACACGAATAATAGTGGGCTTGAGCCCCCCTCTGCAGATTCGCATCAAAAGAATGGGGGAAACTCCAAACCCTCCTTCGAAGAAGGCATCGAGGCGTTGCAGCAAAAACTCAAGGGTATCCGAGGTGAACTCGAAACAGCCGCTTCCCCCCAAGAAGGCGATTCTGCGACCTTAGACAAGGCAACCGATCAGAATCAAATCGAGCATAGGTACCTGTTACGAGAACTACTGTCTGCCTATGAAAAACATATCGGTTTCTCATACAAACTCAAAGATATCCATCAATGGAGGATGGATCTCAAAACCGAGTCCAAAATCTGGCGGGGCTTTCCGGATCCACCCCCTTACTCGATCGACCTGGTCGATAATCTGCGCGATGATATGGCCGGCCACAACTGGGAAATCGAGGCTATTCAGGCAGAGCATTCTATCGTTGAGACCTCGATTAAGGAACTCCGTCCCGCCTTAAAGTCTACGGAAAAAGAACTGCGCCGAACCAACGAACTTCTTGAAAGGGCGAACAAGAAAAAGGAAAACCGGCGTCTTCGCAAGCAACGCAAACTGGCCGAATTACGCGAGCGTTATTATAAGGACGCACTGGCTTCCTTTGAGACCGAGCAAAAGGTGATCGATGACACCCTTGCCTATCATCGTGAATCACTGGCCTTTCTCAAACGCAAAGAACAGATCGCAATCCAGCATGCCGTACTCACCAAACAAGATCTAAATGGAAAACTCTCCGCCATCGCCGAAGAACTAAAATCCATCGAGAAGGAAATCGAGCAGGCCGGCATGGCCTATGGGTCGGCTCAGAAGACCCTGCAGAGCGCCAGAAAAGGACTACGTACCAGTCGAGAAGCCCCTGGCTCAAAGACCAAAAACGTGGAACAATTGGCCCGGGAAATCCCCCGTTTGGAGGCCGTTTATGAGGCCCGCAAGGCACAAGCCGATACCGCTGAGCAGTTTTTACAGTCTTTAAAACTGTACCGTGACGCACTCTCTGGCCAGCGAGGAATATGGGAGACACGCTATGCGCTCGTTCAGAGCAAAGACGATGACAAACTCAATGAGACCCATAACAACATCCTGCAATACCTGAAGCGGGCCGAGCTATGGAAAAACTATTTCTTAGCTAAGTCGGAACTCACCGGTTCGTTGATTAACAACCAGCAGAAACGCCTCAGTCAACTGTCCGAGGAAGACGACGGCCCCCTAGAACAGCAGGTCCTGAATTCCTATGTTGAACGAGCGAATTTTTACGAACGTGCCATCCTCAAGGTCAAAGACGTGGCGCGCCTGTTGCGCCGCTGGCAGGAAGAAATCGACTACCACCGTCGCCGAGTGCCGGTCAAGGAACAAGTCTCGGATCTGTTCTCCGATTCCGTGGAGATCGTGGTCGAGGTCTGGAACTATGAACTGTTCACCGTCGAAGACAGTATCAAGATAGATGGACAAGAGATCACCGGGAAACGCGGCATCACGGTGAGCAAGATTCTGTTGGTTATATTTCTGTTGACTATCGGTTTGTGGTTTTCGCGTCTGCTCGCATTACGCGTGCGCAGTATTGTGTTAAGACAGCTCAAAACAGAATACAATGTCGCCGTGCTCATTCAGCGGATATTGTATATCCTACTGGTAGGCATCGTCGTCATCTCGGCACTGACCATCGTCAAAATCCCGCTGACGGTGTTTGCCTTTCTCGGCGGCGCACTCGCCATCGGCGTAGGCTTCGGCGCCCAGAATCTGCTGAACAATTTCATTAGTGGGATTATCTTGCTGTTGGAACGCCCCATCAAGGTCGGCGACATCATCGACGTCGATGGGGTACGCGGCCGGGTGATCAACATCGGGAGCCGCTGCTCCCAGGTGCACCGTTACGATGGCATCGATATCTTGATCCCCAACTCCAGCCTGCTTGAGAAAAACGTCATCAACTGGACACTTTCGGATAGAAAACTACGTTTTGAAGTGCGCGTAGGCGTGGCCTACGGTTCCTCCACCCGAGAGACGAGTCGGCTCATCAACCGAGCAGTCAGTGAACACGGCAGGATACTCAAGGACCCCGCCCCCCTGGTCTTGTTTGAGGACTTTGGTGAAGATGCCTTAATTTTCAAGGTCTACTTCTGGCTGGAGGTCACCAACACCATGGATTACCGGGTGGTCGCCAGTGACATTCGACACCGCATAGAGAGACTCTTTAATGAAGGCAATATCAGCATCGCCTTTCCGCAACGGGATGTACATATTGATGCCGCTGAACCCATCACGGTTCGTCTTACCAGGCCAGACGCCACGGCGGAGAATCCGACATAAGTAAATAATGAAACAAAATACCGATTCGACTCGATCGGAAGATCACCCTAGAGTAGGTCTTTTCGTTACCTGTTTGGTGGATCTGTTCCGGCCCAACGTGGGATTTGCAACCGTCAAACTGCTAGAGGACGCCGGCTGCCATGTAGAGGTCCCCAGGCTACAAACCTGCTGTGCTCAGCCCGCTTACAACAATGGCGATATTGGGCGTACGGAACTGATTGCCAAGCAGGTGATTAATGCCTTCGAGGGCTATGACTATGTGGTTGCCCCTTCGGGTTCATGCGTGGGGATGTTGAAAACACACTATCCCGAGCTGTTTCAAGACGCCCCCGAATGGCGAGACCGGGCACGAGAATTCTCGCAGCGCTGCCATGAGCTGCTTAGTTTCCTGTACGATATCCGGCAGATCGAAAGGATCGAGGCGCGCTACGAGGGCATCGTCACCTATCATGATTCCTGTTCTGGCCTGCGGGAATTGGGCGTCTATCCTCAACCCCGCCGACTGCTCAGTTGCGTCGATGATCTAAACCTTGTGGAAATGGCCGAATTTAATGTTTGCTGCGGTTTCGGAGGTACGTTCTGCGTTAAATATCCCGAACTTTCACAGCGCATGGTTTCGGACAAGGTCAAGAACATACATGCCAGTGGAGCCAAGACGATCTTGGCCGGCGACCTGGGCTGTCTGCTCAATATCTCGGGCCGCCTAACCCGGGAGGGACATTCCATCAAGGCCTACCATGTCGCCGAGGTGCTCGCTAATATGGCCGATCTCCCCGCCATCGGCGAGGGCCTGAACGGGTTCCACGAAAAACCAATACCATGAATCCCACAACCCACGCCTTCAAGATTAACGCAAGCCGGGCGATCCATGACGACACCTTGCAGGCCGCGCTCGCCAGGGCCAAGAGCGGTTTTGTGGACAGGCGCAAGAACGCAATCGAGGCACTGCCTGAATTCCAGGCCCTGCGCGATGCGGCGAAGCAGATCAAGGATCACACCCTGGCACAGCTGGATTATTATCTCGAGCGTTACGAGACGCAGGTTCAGGCCCAAGGGGGACAGGTACACTGGGCACGCACCCCGCAGGAAGCCAATGAGATCGTGCTCGATCTGTGCCACGATGCGGGGGCCAAACGCATCATCAAGGGCAAGTCCATGGTGAGCGAGGAGATAGACCTGAACAAGGCCCTCGAAGCGGCCGATATGGAAGTCACCGAGACCGATCTCGGCGAATACATCGTGCAGCTCGCCAAGGAGCCCCCCAGTCACATCATCGCCCCGGCGGTACACAAGACCAAGCGGCAGATCACGGCGCTGTTTCATACCCATCATCGACGCCATGGCTTCACCCTACAGGTCACCGAGGTTCCGGAGATCGTGGCCGAGGCCCGCCAAGTCCTGCGCCAGGCATTTTTAAGTGCCGATGTAGGAATCACCGGGGGCAACTTTCTGATTGCCGAGACCGGCGCCAATGTCCTGGTCACCAATGAAGGTAACGGTGACCTCGCCTCTACCCTGCCCCGCATGCATATCGTGATCGCGACCATCGACAAGGTCGTACCGACACTCGAAGATGCAACCACTCTACTAAGGGTATTGGGGCGCAGTGCCACGGGGCAGGAGCTGACCAGCTATACCACCTTCTCCTCAGGGCCGCGGCGGCCTGGCGACCTTGACGGCCCGGAGCACTATCATGTGGTGCTGCTCGATCACGGTCGATCGGAGATGATAGGCAGCGAGTTTCAGGACATGCTGCGCTGTATTCGCTGCGGGGCCTGTCTGAACCACTGCCCGGTGTATGCCACCATCGGTGGCCACGCCTACGGCTGGGTCTACCCCGGACCGATGGGTTCGGTGCTGACCCCCCTGATGGTGGGTCTCAAGGAGGCCGCTGACTTGCCCAACGCCTGCACCTTCAATGGACGCTGCCAGAGCGTGTGTCCCATGGACATCCCGCTGCCGAAGATGCTGAGGGCCCTTCGGACTAAGGCCTTTGAGCAGAACATCTCTCCACAACGACTGCGGCTGGGATTGTCCGCCTGGGCGGCACTGGCCAAACGACCTCGGCTCTATCATTGGCTGATGGCCCCGTCGATGCGTTTCATCGCTGCCCTGGGGCGCCGACGCGGACGGCTTCGGTCCTGGCCCCTTGCCGGTGGCTGGACCTCGGTCAGGGACCTACCGGCCCCCCAAGGCCCGACCTTTCAGAGCGCATGGAAAAATAAGCGAAGCAAGCCCACGCCATGAATTCCGCACGCGATGAGATTCTTGCTCGCATTCGCGGTTCGCTGCATTGCCCGGAGAAACTCGAACCCGACTTACAGCGACGGCTCGAACGGCGCATGGCCGCCCATGAGATTCATGTGCAACCACAGCTGGATAAGGATCTGATCACGCAGTTCATCACCAAGCTGAAAATCGTACATGTCTCTGTACACCGCGCAGCTGACCTGGACGAGGTGCCCAAGATCATTATCGGACATATCGAATCACAGTCCCTCCCCCCGCAGCTGGTGATGGCAAAAAACGCCCTGCTGGATAGCATCGACTGGCCCGAGCAGTTGCAAATAGAGCGCCGCGCCGCTGCTAACGAAGACAGGATCGCAGTGACCGGCGTTTATGCCGCCGTAGCCGAGACCGGCTCTCTAGTGCTGCTTTCTGACCCTAACAGCCCCACCACGCTGAATTTTCTACCGGAAGATCATATCGCTGTGGTTGTAGAATCACAGATCCTGCCCCATATAGAAGACATCTGGGCGCAGCTTCGCAAAGATTACAAAACACCCCCACGCACCATCAACCTCATCACTAGTCCTTCTAAAACGGCGGATGTAGAACAGACCATACACTACGGCGCCCATGGGCCGCGGCGACTGACGGTCATCTTGGTGGAGCAACCCTGAAGCTATAGGCACAACTGCTACCTGACCTACTGCACACCGAATAAAGAACTGAAATGAACGCCATGAAAGTGATCCTCATCCCCGTCACCCCCTTTGCCCAGAACTGTTCACTGCTGTGCTGTGAACAAAGTGGAAAGGCCGCCGTGGTAGATCCGGGAGGAGATATCGAGCGCATACTGGAACAGGCAACGCAGGCTGAAGTAACCATCGAAAAGATATTGGTCACCCATGCCCATATCGATCATGCCGGTGGAGTGGCCGAGCTCGCGCGGCGGCTGAAACTGCCGATCGAAGGCCCACATAAGGAGGACCAATTCTGGATCGACGCCATGCCCGAGCAAAGCAAGATGTTCGGTTTACCGAAGGTAGAAAAGTTCCAACCCGACCGCTGGCTACAACAGGGCGATCTAGTCCATTTCGGCCAAATAGAGCTGCAGGTGCATCACTGCCCCGGACACACCCCGGGGCATGTGATCTTTTTCCATCAGGGAACACGTCTAGCCATCGTCGGCGACGTGCTGTTCAAAGGCTCCATAGGACGCACTGATTTCCCCAGGGGCGACCACACCACCCTGATTCGTTCCATTCACCAACAACTCTGGCCCCTGGGGGACGACGTGCAGTTCATACCAGGCCATGGCCCAACCTCGACTATCGGCGAGGAACGCCGTAATAACCCCTTCGTTGGCGATCATGCCCATAACGAATGAGTCTTCAGGACCCATAGCACGCCATCTTAACCCGGATAATTCATGAATTTACGCGATGATCACGTAGAGATTTGTTTTCACTGGGGATTTTTCGAAGGAGCGGCGTATCCACGACTACGGCCGACTGAGAAAAATCCCTTGTGGAAACAAGGATCAAGTGAGGACGCGTGTAATTTGTGAAAAATTCGGGTTAATACATATGCTGCCCACCATTTATCGACAGCGTTGAACCGTTAATAAAATCGGCATCCTCAGCTACCAGGAACAATACCGAGCGGGCGATGTCATGGGCTTCGCCAAGCCGTCCCGCGGGGATCGTGCGGATAATCTTTTGCAGGATTTTCTCTGGTACCGCCCGCACCATATCAGTGGCGACATAGCCGGGGGCTACCGCGTTTACGGTAATGCCCCTGGAGGCGCCTTCCTGAGCCAGCGCCTTGGTAAAGCCGTGGATGCCGGATTTGGCGGCAGCATAGTTTACCTGGCCATATTGGCCGGCCTGACCATTGACCGAGCCTATGTTGACGATCCGGCCAAAGTTTTGTTCGCGCATGTCGTCGATTACGCATCGACACATGTTGTAACAAGAGGTCAGGTTGGTGCGGATCACCTCTTCCCAGCGGGCTGGACTCATCTTGTGGAGAGTGCCGTCACGGGTGATGCCGGCGTTGTTGACCAGGATGCCTACGGGGCCGAGATCGCTCTCGATCTTGGTTACGTTTTCCTGGCAGAGATCAAAATTACCCACGTCGAATTTGTAAGTGGGGATACCTGTTCTACTCGAAAATGCCTTGGCGGCGTCATCATTGCCCGCATAGGTTGCGGCTACCTTGTACCCGGCCTCCTTGAGTTCTATGGAAATTGCCTCACCGATACCCCTGGTACCGCCAGTCACTATTGCTACTCTAGTCATACTCTCCTCCTATACTTGCTTCGCTTGGTTTTGGTTCTAGTTATATTCAATCCTGCTTAGGATAACCGATCAGATGTAAGGACGTTGCTATTTCAACCAGGATCACCGGATCGTCGATGGTTGCCGGAACACGATGCTCGGTGCCGTCGGCAATGCTTTTCATAGTGCCGCGTAAGATCTTGCCGGAGCGAGTCTTAGGTAGTCTATTTACTACGGTGGCCATCTTGAATGCAGCGACGGGCCCGATCTCTTGGCGCACCCTCTGGATGAGTTCGCCGACAATGATTTCATCGCTGCGTTCGACACCGCTTTTCAGAACGATAAAACCCAGTGGTAACTGCCCCTTGAAGCTGTCTTCCACGCCGATCACCGCACACTCGGCCACATCTGTATGCCCAGACAGGGCTTCTTCCATGGCCCCGGTGGAAAGTCGGTGTCCGGCGACATTGATGACATCGTCAATACGACTCATGATCCAGAGGTAGCCATCGTCGTCGATGAAGCCCGCATCTCCCGTGAGGTAGAATCCCTCGTAAGTGCTCAGGTAGGAGCTTATGAAACGCTCGTCGTTTTTCCAGAGGGTAGGGAGACAACCCGGGGGCAAGGGCAGTTTTATGACGATATTACCCATCTCTGAATTGGGTAGCTGATGACCGTCAATATCCAACACCTGAACATCGTAGCCCGCAACGGGCTTGGTTGGAGAGCCCGCCTTGAAGGGGAGAGCCCCCAGACCCATGCAGTTGGAGGCAATGGCCCAGCCGGTTTCGGTTTGCCACCAGTGATCGATCACGGGCACACCGAGTTGGTCTTGGGCCCATTCCAGGGTATCCGGATCGCATCGTTCGCCGGCAAGAAACAGACTGCGGAATCCAGAGAGATCATAATTCTTTAATAGCTTCCCTTCCGGATCTTCTTTTTTAATGGCTCGAAATGCAGTGGGTGCGGTGAACAGTACGTTGACATCATGCTCCGAAATAACCCGCCAGAAGGCTCCGGCATCGGGGGTGCCAACCGGCTTGCCCTCATAGACTAAGGTGGTACAGCCATAAAACAGGGGGGCATAGACGATATAGGAGTGCCCGACGACCCAGCCCACATCGGAAGCGGCCCAATAGACTTCGCCCGGTTTGACGTCATAGATCGCGCTCATACTCCAGTTGAGGGCAACCGCATGTCCGCCATTGTCCCGCACCACGCCCTTAGGCATTCCGGTGGTCCCGGAGGTATAGAGTATATAGAGCGGATCGGTCGCGGCCACGGAGACGCAGTCTGCCGCTGTAGCTGTGCCCATGGCTTGTTCCCAGTCGACATCGCGGCCCTCGATCATAGTGGCCTGGACCTGGGGGCGTTGCAGAATGATACAAGCATCGGGTTTGTGATCGGCGGTCTCGATAGCCCCATCGAGCAGCGGCTTGTACTGGATTACACGCTTGACCTCGATACCGCATGAGGCAGTCACGATAGCCTTGGGTTTGCAGTCGTCGATACGCGTAGCGAGTTCATTGGCAGCAAATCCACCGAACACGACCGAGTGAACCGCGCCGATCCGGGCGCAGGCGAGCATGGCAATGACCGCCTCGGCAATCATGGGCATATAGACGATGACGCGGTCACCTTTGCCCACTCCCTGATCGACCAGCACCCCGGCAAAGCGTGCCACTTCATCACGCAGTTCCCGGTAGCTATAACGTCTTATCGTGGCGGTGACGGGACTGTCGTAGATCAGCGCCAACTGTTCTGCACGTCCGCCTTCGACATGCCGGTCGAGGGCGTTGTAACAGCTGTTGAGCATGCCACCGGAGAACCAATGGTAGAAGGGGCTATTGCTGTCGTCCAACACCCGGTCCCAATGCCGGTCCCAGTGGATACCCTCGGCGACGCTTCCCCAGAAGCCCTCTGGGTCTTCGATAGATTTTGTATATACTTTTTCGTATTGAGAGGTGGTCATGGATACTCCTTTCCCTACAGTGATGATCTGTTCAGCATAGTGATTGAGAAGAGTCGTAGACGCCGGGGAGGCTGCACGAGTTTGGATTGACTCAGGCCATGAGGAGAGATCAGCCGAACTGTCCCGGAGTTCAAAGAACGAACCACGGATTAAAGAATAAAAACGGCAAAATCTCGTCGATTATGTCAGGTCAAAACCAAACAGTCTCCGCCAGGCGCGATCATTTTTACATACGCTCATACAACGCGGCGATACCCTGCCCGCCACCGATACACATGGTGGCCAGGGCATAGCGGCCACCGGTTCGTTGCAACTCATGGATGGCCTTGACCGACACGATTGTGCCCGTGGCACCGATCGGATGACCCAGGGAGATACCACTGCCGTTGGGATTGGTACGCTCCATTGGGAGTTCGAGATCGCGCGTCACCGCCAGTGCTTGTGCCGCAAACGCCTCATTGACCTCGAAGACATCGATATCGCTGATACTCACTCCAGTATTACTTAGCAGCTTCTTGACCGCGGGAACCGGTCCGATGCCCATGTATTTGGGTTCTACACCGGCTAGCGAATAACCCACCAACCGAGCCAGGGGCTTGAGTCCTGCATTCTCGGCTGCCTTGGCCTCCATCAATATGACTGCTGCTGCGGCATCGTTGATGCCAGAGGCATTACCCGCGGTGACCGAGCCTTCTCGGTCGAATACCGGGCGCAGTTTGGCGAGGCGTTCCATGGTGATATCCCCACGTACGTGTTCATCGGTGTCGAATACAGTCGACCCCTTGCGGCTCTTGATCTCGATGGGAACGATCTGATCCTTGAAATGACCTTGCTCTGTGGCCCTGGCCGCGCGCTGATGGCTTACTACTGCAAGCTCATCCTGTGCCTCGCGGGTGATGCCCCATTTCTTGGCGATGTTTTCTGCGGTGACTCCCATGTGGTAGCCGTCGAAGGGATCGGTCAGCGCGCCCACCATGGCATCTACGACTTGCCCATCGCTCATGCGTTGCCCCCAGCGCAGACCTGGGACCCAGTATTGCCCTCGGCTCATGCATTCCGCGCCGCCGGCCACTGCGGCATCGGCATCGCCTAGTTTGATCGCCTGGGTAGCGGACACGATGGCCTGTAGACCGCTGCCGCAGAGTCGGTTCAAGGTGAAGGCGGGGGTCTCTACAGGCAGCCCGCCATTGATGGACGCGACGCGAGAAAGATACATGTCACGGGGTTCGGTGTGAATAACATTGCCGAATACGCAATGATCCACTTGGCCCGGGTCTATCCCCGCACGACTTACCGCTTCGCGGACAACGGTAGCGGCAAGATCAGCAGGGGGGTGACCCTTTAGGGTTCCGCCATAGGTGCCTACGGCAGTACGTACTGCGCTCAATACGACAACTTCACGTTGGTTACTCATAACATCTCCTCCGTTCGGTGCTTGTAATAGGGTCATGCTTCCGGTCGAACTCTCGCGAAATGCTCTCCGAGTTTATTTTTATAGCAGATAACATTGCCGCGAAAGAAAATATTTCTAGGTCCTACCGGATTTTGATCCCCAGTGATGCCCTGTGGACAGGGTTGGATTATAGTATATAGCCTTCGGCTTAAATGACACCTAGATCCTTCAAGTGATCGTGCTTAAAGGATCTAGGTGACAAATCTATCGACAAATTCATGGACCGCAATGGTCTCGAGTTTTCGTTGGTTGAGACACAGGTCCAGGATTTGCTCTTGTTGTTTGAGCGGAAAACGGCGAGCCAAATTGGTCTTGAACTTGGACTCCAGTACCGGTATGCCTTCATCGCGCCGGCGTCGGTGGCCGATGGGGTAATGTACCTCGACCTCATCGGTCTTGCTGCCGTCCCTGAAGTGGATCTGGATGGCGTTAGCGATGGAACGCTTGTCAGGATCAAGATAATCGGCACTGTATTGAGGATTCTCCACACATTGCATTTTTTCGCGCAGATTGTCAATGCGCGGATCATTCGCGATATCGTTCTCGTAATCCGCCGCAGTGAGACGGCCGAAGATCAGGCCTACTGCGACCATGTATTGGAGGCAGTGATCACGATCGGCTGGATTGTCCAGTGGACCTTGCTTGTCTATGATGCGCAAGGCCGGTTCCTGAGTACTGATCATCACCTTGTCGATGTCTTCGATGCGCTCCTTGACCCCGGGATGTAGCTGCAATGTACACTCCACGGCGGTCTGAGCATGGAACTCGGCGGGAAAGGAAATCTTGAACAGGACATTTTCCATCACGTAGCAGCCATAGGGGCGCTGGAACTCAAACGGTTTGCCCTTGAACAACACATCGTAAAATCCCCAGCCCTCAGCGCTGAGCACCGACGGATAACCCATCTCGCCCTTCAAGGTCATCAGCGCCAGGCGTACACCACGGCTGGTAGCGTCACCCGCGGCCCAAGATTTACGCGATCCGGTATTGGGGGCATGACGGTAAGTGCGTAGAGACTGGCCATCCACCCAGGCGTTGGACAAGGCATTGATGATTTCCTCGCGATTGCCGCCGAGCATCTTGGTCACTACCGCGGCGGTGGCCACCTTGACGAGTACGACATGGTCCAGCCCGACGCGATTGAAACTGTTTTCCAAGGCCAGCACGCCCTGAATCTCATGGGCCTTGATCATCGCGGTGAGCACATCGCGCATGAGCAGTGGTGGCTTGCCTTCGCTGACGGCCTTACGGGACAGATAATCAGCAGTAGCGAGTATGCCACCCAAATTGTCCGAGGGGTGGCCCCATTCGGCGGCCAGCCAGGTATCGTTGAAATCCAACCAACGGATCATGGCGCCGATGTTGAAGGCGGCTGTGATCGGATCGAGCTGGAATGGAGTACCGGGAACCTTGGCGCCATGGGGTACCAGCGTGCCTGGAACGATGGGGCCTAGCAGCTTGGTGCAGGCAGGATATCCCAGGGCCTCGAGACCACAACCCAGAGTATCCATCAAACAATTTCGGGCGGTGTCGTAGGCCTCATCGCTATCGATTTGGTACTCCAAGACATAATTTGCTATGTCTACGAGTGCTTGATCGGGGGCAGGACGTACAGTGGATGTGTGTATGGACATGGATGGTGTGTGGTTGGGATTTGTCTCTATTACCCGCGTTGCTCTATAGGCACGAAGGCCCGCGGTTCTGGACCCGTATATTGGGCGCTGGGCCTGATGATCTTGTTGTCCTGTCTTTGTTCTAGAACATGGGCGGACCAGCCGCTGGTGCGCGATATGACGAATATCGGCGTGAACATGGAGGTAGGGATGCCGAGCATATGATAGCTGGAGGCGCTATACCAGTCCAGATTGGCGAACATTCTTTTTTCTTCCCACATGGTGGCCTCGATACGGTCCGAGATATCGAACAAGATCTTGTTGTCGCCCTCCTCACAGAGCTGTCTGGAGATCTCTTTGATGCCCTTGTTGCGTGGATCCGAGACAGTATATACCGGATGACCAAAACCGATAATAACTTGTTTGTTGGCAATACGCCGGCGGATCTCGGCCTCGGCTTCATCCGGGGTGTGGAACTGCTGAATAATATGCATCGCCGCTTCGTTGGCGCCGCCATGTTTGGGTCCCCGCAGGGTACTTATACCTGAGGCGATACAGGAATACATATCCGAGAGTGTACCGGCGGTGACCCGCGCGGCAAAGGTGGAGGCGTTGAATTCGTGTTCCGCGTACAGGATCAACGACACATCCATGGCTCGCTCATGCAACGCCGACGGTTTTTTCCCATGCAATAGGTGCAAGAAATGAGCGGCAATGGAATCATCGTCGGTCTCTAGTTCGACCCGACGCCCAGTGTGGCTGTAATGGTACCAGTAGAGTAACATCGAACCGAAACTGGCCAGTAGACGGTCAACGATGTCGCGTGCCCCGTATAGGCTATGGTCTTCACCTTCTGGAAGCAAGGTGCCGAGCATCGAACACCCGATGCGCATTACGTCCATAGGGTGGGCGGCGGCGGGGATCTGTTCAAGTACGTTGCGCAGCGCCGCCGGCAAACTGCGAAGGCCTTTGAGTTTGTTGCGGTATTGATTCAACTCCGAGGCGCTGGGAAGTCTGCCATAAACCAATAGATAGGCGATCTCCTCGAATGAGGCCTGTTCGGCCAGATCGAGGATATCGTATCCTCGGTAATGCAGATCCGAACCGCTGAGCCCAACGGTGCACACGGCGGATGTGCCCGCCTCGACACCGGATAGAGCAACGGATTTCTTCTTTTTCCTGGCAGGGCTTGCAGTGACTTCACTCACTGTTGATTCTCCTGTAAAAATAATTGGTCGAGTTTCTGTTCGTATTGGTGATAATCAAGGTAATCGTATAGATCCGCGCGCGTCTGCATCTGCTCCAGGACGTTTTTTTGGGTACCTTGTTCGCGCAGGACTTGGTAGATTCGCAGCGCGGCGGCACTCATGGCCCGGAACGCCGATAGGGGATATAGCACCAGTCCCACATCGGCTTGCGCCAGCTCATCTACGGTATACAGGGGGGTGGCACCGAATTCGGTGATGTTGGCCAATGTCGGCACTCTGACCGCGGCGGCGAATCTCTTATACATACTCAGTTCAGTCATGGCCTCTGGAAAGACCATATCGGCACCGGCCTCCACGCAGGCACAGGCACGATCGATGGCCGCCTGCAACCCTTCGACGGCCAGCGCATCGGTGCGTGCCATGATCACGAAATCCGTATCGGTTCTGGCATCTACTGCCGCCTTGATTCGGTCCACCATCTCGCCCTGACTGACGATGGCCTTACCGGGGCGATGACCGCAACGCTTGGCCTGGACCTGATCCTCGATGTGCACGGCCCCGGCCCCGGATTTGACCATAGCCCTGACCGTGCGGGCGATGTTGAACGCGCTGCCGAAGCCGGTATCGATGTCGACCAGCACGGGGAGCTCGGTGGTATCGGTTATCCGGCGCAGATCGATGAGTACGTCCTCCGCAGTGGTGATGCCGAGGTCTGGGATGCCACAGGACCCGGCCGCCACGCCCCCGCCGGAGATATAAAGTGCCCTAAAACCAGAGCGCTCTGCAAGTCTTGCGGCATAGGCGTTGATCGTGCCCACGACCTGCAGTGGCCTTTCGGCGGCAACCGCGGCCTTGAATCGTGCCCCTGCTGAGGATAACTGAGTCATAAGTGAATACGCACTTGAAAGTGATTGTTGTCAATGAGCAGTGCAATGGCTGTGCCATGGTCTGTGGCTCTAAAACACGAATAAGGTCATTAGTAAGTTAAATGTTGACTGGTTAAGGCAAATAGGGGACTCGGAGTAAACTCTGATACCATCAATTCACATCCAGAACGTTTCTTGAAGAGAACGCTTATTCCATAATTGAAACGGTCAGCGCATCCTATCTTATGTTAATCCTGCTGAGCTAGCCTTGCGTAGTCAACACGATATGCCGCCTCATATGCCAATCTAATTCTACCGATAGAGTGTAACGTCGATGCTGTAGATACAGGCTTATTTCTAGTGGATGAGTCTTTTGGCGGCCACCTACCGCAACCATTGGACGTGCTACTAAAACACATAATTGTTGCGCAATTGCAGCTTGTTGTTTCTTTCTGGTGTTTATATTGCATGAATATGACAGTGTGGTTTTTTGCCCACTGACGTCAGTGGCAACACGCACTGCGTGCTACACAATGATTGATATATTAAGGTTATTAATAATATCTATTACCGAGGGATAAGTATGAGAACAGTAAAAAGCCTGTTATGTACGGCCGGTGCTGCGGCGGTCTTGGGATTGGCCCCCATGAGCGCAACAGCCTACGATTTCAAGGATGTTTTTGATGGTAAAGTCAAATTCAGCATTGGAGGTTATGCCAAACTCAGTTCGATGTTCACAGACACCAGCGACGGTGAGATCGCAGGAACCAGCGCGGGGCGTACTTTCTATGTTCCATCCGCGACCCCCATCGGAGGCGAATCTGGGGATGCAGTGCTTGACATGACCGCTCGTGAATCGCGTATTAACTTCAAGGGCAAGACCGAGGGAGGCGGCCATAAGTTAGGAGTGGTTCTGGAGATGGACTTTCTGACGACAACTGAGGGTAATGAGAAGGTCAGTAACAGCTTTGCTCCACGGATGCGGCACTATTTCTTCACCTATGACAACTGGCTGTTTGGTCAGACCTGGCACACCTTCATGGACACCGGCGCCCTTCCTGATGCGCTCGACTTCCTCGGCGCCCCCGAAAGCACGGTATTTGGTCGCCAACCGATGATTCGTTATAGCTCAGGGCCCTTCCAGGTCGCCTTGGAGAATCCGGAAACAGTTACCAATCTAGGTGCCTCGGACGATAATATTCTTCCGGATCTGGCTGGAAACTACAAAATCAAAGGCGATTGGGGGCATGTGAGGGTCAATGGCCTATTACGCCAGCTAAAAGTTGATAACCCCGCCGACGGCGTGGATGACGATACCGTGGGATGGGGTATTGGTGTGACCGGTAAAATGAAGGTCTTTGGCGCCGACGATATTCGCGCTTCGGTGAA
>JAAEPA010000109.1 GCA_024222475.1 Gammaproteobacteria bacterium
ATCTCTCAGATCGAACATACGCGACACCGCAGCGTGGCCAATTTCATGGTCAATTTAATCTGCGGATTGATCGCTTATACCCATCAACCCCGTAAACCTTCTCTTAACGCGGGCAATGATCAACTTATCCTATTGAATGACATGGATTAGTACAGATTAGTTATCCAGAACTGACGTTATTTTAAGTTAGGTAATGACTTTTTCGCCAGCACCAGGCCATTACCTGTTGCAAATCCGGCACCGATACTCTTCAATCATGATTTAAGCAATGAACTGGGACTTTCGAACACGAGTTTAAACTCGGCTGATGTTGCCGCCATCTTTGCCGGCAATCTTGTGCCTGATGGCGCAGAGCCCTTGGCAATGGCTTATGCAGGTCATCAGTTCGGGCATTTCAACCCCCAACTCGGTGATGGTCGCGCGATTCTACTGGGGCAGGTCACAGGCTCAGATGGTGGGCTCTACGATATCCACATGAAAGGAACCGGTCAGACTGCTTTCTCACGTAACGGTGATGGTCGTGCTGCGTTGGGGCCTGTTCTGCGCGAGTATCTTGTTAGTGAGGCGATGGCGAAGTTGGGTGTACCCACGACCCGTGCATTAGCTGCTGTCACCACGGGAGAGGAGGTTGCCAGGGAACAGCTGATACCCGGTGGCGTCATCACCCGTGTTGCCGGCAGCTTTGTGCGCGTCGGCACATTTCAGTACTTTATGGCGAGAGATAACGTTGAATCGATAACCCAATTGGCAGACTACGTGATCGAGCATAACTATCCACAGGTCAGTGGTGCACAAAATTCCTATGTTGCTTTATTTGAGGCGATTATTAACCGGCAGGCCGCGTTAATCGCGCAATGGATGCACTATGGATTCATTCATGGTGTGATGAACACAGATAATATGTCAATTGCAGGTGAGACTATTGACTATGGCCCTTGTGCGTTTATGGATGCCTATGCTCATGACCAGGTTTATAGCTCTATCGACCACCGTGGGCGCTATGCCTATGGCAATCAGCCATCCATCGGGTTGTGGAATTTAACACGCCTTGCAGAATCATTGTTGCCGTTACTGGCAGACAATACCGAAGCTGCCGTCGAGCTTGCGCAGGAAAAACTGGAAGCGTATATCGCGTTATATGAAGCCTACTGGCTGCGCGGTATGCGACAAAAAACAGGTCTATCAACCGAACTCAATGATGATAAAGCGCTAATTGATGAGTTGTTTGATGTTATGGCTGCCAATAAAGCAGACTTCACCCTGACGTTTCATTATTTATCACAGTGTTGCGTTGAATCTTCAGAGTGCGATAAGGAACTGCGAACCTTGTTTGATGACCCTGAGCAGTTTGACCGCTGGGCGCAGAAATGGCGTGCACGCTTGCGACAGGAAGCCAGTGACGGGTGTAACCCGCCACGCGCGTATGTCCCTGCAAATATTGAAATTACCTTCCATGGCGCTGGATTCCCGCCAATCCGTGGCGGGAATGACGATATGTTGCATTGTTTTGTGTCGTCATTCCGGCAGGGAAGCCGGAATCCA
>JAAEPA010000110.1 GCA_024222475.1 Gammaproteobacteria bacterium
GTCTACGTCAAAGCTGGACTGCTCACCGCCGGAATCCGCGCGGACATGAAACTTGGATTTGACCGTGCCCGGGCTCGGGATCTTAACTGGCTGGTCACCACCCATCGGATCCCTGCGCATGAACCGCAGCATGTACAGGACCAGTACTTCGAGTTCCTGGATTATCTTGGTGTAGCTCCCCAACCCCTTGAATGGGATCTCGCAATTACGGAGCAAGAAAGGCAAGCCCAACAAGATTTTTTTAAGGATATTAAACGCCCCGTATGTGCCGTGGTGATGGGCAGCAGCAAACCGCGAAAGGACTGGGCAATCGAACGCTATGCACGACTTCTAGAGATTATTGATAGTGACTTTGGCTATCAGCCGGTATTGGTCGGTGGTCCGTCGGCCGGGGAAATCGAAGCAACCTCGCAAGTGATGCAGCTCACCAAGGCGAACCCCATAAATGACGTGGGCGCACCGCTTAGACAGCTGGTGTATGTGCTCGACGGCGCGCAGATCGTAGTGAGTCCCGATACCGGGCCCTTGCATATTGCACGCGCCCTGCAAACTCCCGTGGTCGGCCTCTATGGATATACCAATCCGAAGCGGGTAGGACCCTATCGCAAATACCAAGACCTGGTAGTGGATGGGTATGCGCGCTATGCCGGTGAGAATTATCCCATTAGTATTGAATATCGAAACGATGGCATGGAACGGATAACGGTGGAGAATGCCATCGAGAAGTTCGAGCTGGCGGTAGCGAAGTATGTAAGACAACCCATCAGAAATAAGCTCAGACCCTAACAGGATTATTCAGCAATGAGTTTGATAACAATACCAATCGCCATTGGCGAACTGATAGACAAGATCACGATCTTGGAAATCAAGACCGAACGCATCGGCGACCAACGGAAACTCGAGAACATCAATAATGAGCTGACACTGCTCAATGACACTAGAAAGACATCCTCTATAGCCTCCGTCGATATCGCCGAACAACAGCAGCAACTCAAGGCAGTTAATGAAACATTGTGGGATATCGAGGACGAAATCCGCACCAAGGAATATCGTGGGGAGTTCGATGCACACTTTATCGAGCTGGCGCGCTCGGTCTATATCAGCAATGATAAACGAGCGGCCTTAAAACGCGAAATAAACGAAATTAGCGGATCAGAACTGGTTGAAGAAAAATCGTATTTTGACTATCGGCGGACATAATCCACATTATTGCTCGGCGGCGGCGCTGCTCTGAGCCGCCAGCTTCCTCAGTACATGCGAGACGGCCGCAAGACCGAAAGCGGCAGTTACCGTGGTGACCGAACCCAGGCCGCCGGCACAGTTTAGACGTCCTACCGCGGGGTCATGAGCTTTGCCATAACCTACCCCACCGTCTTCGGAAGGCAGGATCAGTTGTTCAAGGGAGTAGACGCAGGGGATGTCGAAGCGCCGTTTGAGATTGCTTGGAAACCGGTATTGTTGACGTAGTTGCTTGCGGGTTCTGGCCAGCAGAGGGTCATGCTCGGTTCGGCTGAGATCGGCGATCCGGATTCGGGTCGGGTCGGTCTGTCCGCCAGCACCGCCGATGGTGATGATCCTTATCCGGTTACGACGACAATAGGCAATGAGCGCCGCCTTGATGCGAAAATTATCGATACAGTCGATGATAAAATCATATCGACGCTCTACAAGACTCGTCATATTCTCGAGGGTCAGGAAGTCCTCGATCTCGATGACCTCGCAGTGCGGATTGATATCCCGAATACGTTGGGCCATCACCCCCACCTTGGCCCTGCCCAAAGTAGTGGTCAGGGCATGCAGCTGGCGATTGATGTTGGATTCGGCGACCTGGTCCAGGTCAATCAGGGTGACCCGGCCGATGGCCGAGCGTGCCAGCGCCTCAGTGGCCCAAGAACCAACCCCACCAATGCCGATCACGCAAACATGTGAGTGGCCAAAACCCTTCAGCGCCCGCAATCCGTAAAGACGAGCTATACCACCGAAGCGTCGGTCGGTCTGTTCAGCCTGTCCACCCAAACTCATTTCTCAATGGTTGACACCAGTGGACGCAGTTGCAGACTGTAAAACATATCCAAATACCGCTGTGTCTGAGTACGCTCCAGATCAGTGACATACCTCCAGAACCCATATATCCTAGAGAGGGTCATCATACGCTCCGCGTAGCGTTCCCAAGTATAACGTTCCTCCACCCGTTGTAATGCGCCCTGAGAGATTTCTTTCCAGTACTCCGGTTCCTCCTTGCAGCGGGCAAAAAATTCAGCGATGTGCTCCGCGGCCTGATCCCCATGGTTGGGGTCGATGTGAAACCCGGATACACCATCCTCGATGATTTCCAAAGGCCCACCAAAACAGGTCGCAAAGGTAGGCAGACCGGTGCTCATGGCCTCGATGACGGTCAGACCAAAGGCCTCGAACAAGGCAGGCTGAACAAATACACCACGCTGATCGGCAATGAAACGATAAAGCTCGCCATTGCGCTCTCGATCCACTTG
The DNA here is from genome assembly GCA_024222475.1 of Gammaproteobacteria bacterium. Taxonomy (GTDB): domain Bacteria; phylum Pseudomonadota; class Gammaproteobacteria; order JAAEPA01; family JAAEPA01; genus JAAEPA01. Next base: position 2,493 of record JAAEPA010000110.1, read on the forward strand.
ACCCTCGACCCAGCGAACCTGGTCATTGAGCTGGTAGCGATCCATGAGTTGATGCATCTTCTTGATTTGAGCACGTTCATCGGCATCACTCGAACGCTGCGGATCGATGTAAGCGGAGGCAATGAATAGATTGGCCTCACCGCGCAGGGCCTTGCTGTGGGCATACCACTCCAACAGGCCGGTAATATTCTTGATCCGATCCATGCGCGCCATGGTGAAGATCAGGGGGCGGTCTCGATGGGTCAGTATGCCACGGCTCATCCCGTCCGTATTATCACCAAAGATGAGTTCCTCGATCTCGGGAAGCAGGTGATGCAGGCGACGGTCGGTCTGGGTGGCGGGAAAATATACCTGTGAATCGGCGCCTGGCGAGACGATGTTGAACTTAGGATCGTAGACGTCAATGCCGTGGACCACCCGGTACAAGCCAGGCATGGTAAACGCCGTATGCGCCTCATACTGGCCCACACTGTTGGCGGTACCGGCAATCTCCTGGTAGGTGCTGGTGATAATAAAATCTGCGGTATTCATGGCGAACAGATCGGCCGTGAACTGGCAAGAAAAATGATATTGATCCTCATTGTCCCGCCAGTAAAGATCGGAATACAGGTATTTGGTCTTTTCCAAGGCATGGGCGATGTTACACTGAGTAACGCCCAGGCGGTGCGCCATCAAGGACGCCACCAGGTTACCGTCGGAATAATTACCGACGATCAGATCCGGCCGCCCACCCAGCTCCGCAAGCAATTCCGTCTCGGCATCCTGGGCATAACGTTCAAGATAGGGCCAGATCTCAAATCTGGAGATCCAATGTGGAATCTCCTCGCCGGCGTCATTACGAAAAGGGACCCGCAGTATATGTGCATTGTGGGTGCCGATGATGGGTTCCAGATGCTGATTGCAATTCGTGCCCTCGGCCTCGGGGATGAGCCGGGTCAACACCACGATTCGGGGTTCGATATCCAGCCCCTGCTCATAAAGCCGCCGTTTCATGTCCTGTTCCAAGGCGCGCACTTGATCGAGGATATAAACGACCTGCCCCCCCGTATCCGGCCTTCCCAGCACATCGGATTGACCGAACCAGCCATGGGGGGAGAGTATGGCCAGCGAAAATATCATGGGTATGCGACCTAGGAAGGCCTCCAAGGTATCAGGCGAAGAGGCCTCCAGAATATCCTGGAGTATTTGAATGGTCTCATTGATCCGGGCCGCATTTCGTCCCCACCCCGGTTCGAATCCAAATTTCCGTAACTCTTGGGACAGCTCATCCCATTCGGCGGCGGGATCCTGAGTCTCGAGATAGTCCTCGCCGTCGCGCAAGGCCCGACGCAGGCCAACCACATCCTGAACGACGTCATTGAGCATCAATTGCTTACCGCGGCAGCTGTGTACACGCAGAAAATCCAGCAACCGCTGATCACCCTTACCCATATCCTCGAACAAGCGGCTAGACAAGCGCCGGTTGAGATACTCCACACCACGGCCTATGGATCGAGACTCTTTCGGTTTGTAGTACTCGCTGGAAAAGGGTTCAAGATCCACCTCCAGACCCCATTCATCCGACCACTCCGAGCCATTTACCAGCCGTTCCTTAAGCCGCAGAAAGTCGCCCACCGAGACCTTCTCAGCACCCATGGATTCCACATGGATGCAGACATATAGCCAAACACCGATACGAGGCCGTAACGCCAGACACATCGAGCTGTGCGTTAAAACCGCTTCTTGGCTCCACTTGATAGCCATTGCCAAGGGAGTGTTTTTGAGTTCATCGCCGTGAACCTCTTCACACAGTTGTTGATAATTGTCAATCAGCTCGCTGCGCAATATCAGCTGCCGATCCAGGGATAGAAAGTGATGCAGTACCCGGTGGGCCTGACTATGGTGTTGCTGCAGATAGCCGTTGAGCTTGGTAACGAAATCGTTTGAATTATTGTTGTTCAAGTTTGGCTCCATTCAGAGTTGAATCGGGCATAAAGATCCGAGTTATGAGGAGAAGCACCGCGAATGCCAACGATGGTACTGGCGAAAGACTGAGCCCGCTCCAGCGTTGTTCCAAGCTCCCAACCCTGAACCAGGCCGAGCAATACGATGGCGGAAAAGGCATCCCCCGCACCGACGGTATCCACAACGGCAACGAACCGTTCGGGTACGACCTCCTGCACCCTGCCCTCTCGTGTCCTGACCATAGCGCCTTGCGCCCCACGTGTGACGATGAGCAGATCCAAGTCACAGGTCTCCTGCAGCGCTTGGGCCCGAGAATTCAGATCCCTGCCGGAAGACGATAGCTGGCGCAACTCGGCGTCGTTGAGCTTCGCCCAGCGCGCGGCCTTTAGTCGGGAAATGACCTGCTCATTCTCCCACCAGGGCGCACGCAGATTGACATCCATGAATATGGAAGCGCTTGCCCCTTCCAGCAATCGGTCCAGGGAGGCGCGGGAGACGGCATTCCTCAATGCCAAGCTTCCATGGTAGATGACGGTCTCGTGGGAAACCGCCGGCAGTTGCTCAGTTTCGATAAAATCATAGGCCTGATGATCAAGTATATCGAAGCAGGGTTCACCGTCCTTGAAGGCAATGCTCACCGTTCCCGTAGGATGTTGGGAATCGCTTTGCAAGGCATTGAGATCCATCCCCCAATCCCGCATCTTGGAACGTATCTGCACACCCAGGCCGTCATTGCCCACGCGACTGATGAGTAAAGGGGAATGTCCCAAAGCCTGAAGATGCCAGGCAACATTGAAAGGCGCCCCACCGAGTACCACACTACCGTCCGGAAACTGATCGAAGAGTACTTCGCCAAAAATAAAAAGTGGTGTTTCTTGTATCACTGTCGGTCGCCTGGTTACCAAATATTGAAATGCCTGCTACGGCGGGATCTGTCACAGACCTACTCGCATTACGAATGGATTGAAGAAAACCCCCGACGAAACTATTGCTCCCGTGATCATGCACTTAACCCGGATATTTCTCTTCCGGGCGATACACTACGTTAGGAATGCTACTGAAATAACTTCCCTATCTGACTTGCCTTATCGTCCGTCTTCGGCGTTGCGATAACAGTTACATAGCGAGGCTATGCGCCTGTTATCGCGCCTTGAATACAAACGATCATGCGGCGCCAGTTAGGGAAGTTATTTAATTCGCATTCCTTAGCATAGGATCAGGTGGCCTAACATTCACATCTAAGGATCGAAATTCCGGCTCAGCCAGCCCTGCCCTCACCATGATCGCCCAATTTCGACAGGCTCTCGGATGCTCGGCATTTTCGGAAAAAATCATAACGCTCGACCGCCTCTAAAATCCCACCAGCATAGCTATGCTCGGCAAAATAGATATTATCATTGTCGGTGAGCTGGGAAAGCTCCTCGTGATGCCGGTTGGCGACCACTACCCCCAGGGTATTTCCGCGTATCATATCCTCATCCGTGCCGGACCCCCCCGCCACCAGGATATTCTCCAAGGGGATGTCCCACTGATCGGAAAAATATCGCAACGCGAAACCCTTGGATGCCCGCACCGGAATGATATCCAGGAACTGACCGAAAGAAAGAAAAATATTAACCGTCTGGTCCGCCTGATGTAACAGGCTATCAATCTCGTTGAGCTGCGGCGCCTTTTTGGGATCGATGTAATAGCTGATCTTATACCGGCTTTGCTCGCTCTTAGGCTGCAGCTTGAGACCCGGTAGATCCGCCAACACTCGGCGGATGATCCTGGGGGTCCACAGATGATCTATATGCTGAGGCCAGGCGAGATCCGCCGTCAGTTGAGGGGCATAATGGATCTCGGTGCCCACGCTGGTGATGAGCACATCAGGCGTCGGGATGCCATAACGCTTCATGATCGTTAGGGCGGCATCCAGGCGCCGGCCGGTCGCAATCCCGAAGGTGACACACTGACGGTTACTGCGTAGCAGATGGATGAACTGGGCAAGCGCATCAGGATCGCCCAATAGAGTCTGATCCAGATCGGAAAATACCGCTCGATCATGATACAGCATGGGACGATAGCTCAATGGCGCCCTGGGCGAGACCTCGGCCTGCTCGATCAAAGGACGGATGGCCTTGAGGTAGGATTCCGAATGGGCCCGCCAAGAATAATGTGCATGTACCCCTTCGATGCCGTTACGGGCCAGCTGGGGCCATGTGTCCCGATCACCCAGCACCCTCAACAGGGCGTCACTCATGGCCTTTCTGTCCAGGGGATCGATCAATTCCCCATTGTGACAAAGGCCGATTATATCCTGCGGGCCCCCGTCCTCAGTGGCCACCAGCGGCAAACCGCTGGCAGCGGCCTCAATGAGGGTCAAACCAAAGGGTTCGGTGAGCGCCGGATTGATAAAAACGCCTTTGCTGACCGCAGCCAACCGATAGAGCAGAGGCACATCGCTGGACTGATGGTGCTTGGGATAGGCTACCTTGCCGTAAAGATCATAGCGGTCGATCAGTAATAATATTCCGGTGAGCACATCCTGGGAACCATCGTCCATATCCCGGATGTCATCTCGATTGCCGGCGACGATGACCAGATTAGCCAGTTGCTGCAAATCATTCGATTCACCATAGGCCTTGATGAGGGTGGCGATATTCTTACGTTCATCAGGCCTGGACAAGGCCAGGATCATGGGCTTCTCCGGCTCGTTAAGAAAACGGGCCAACTCCCGCCACATCGGCGACTGCATCTCATCACCCTTAGGCGGCAGGAAGCGATTAAGATCGGTGCCCGGTGGAATGACCGACATCTGCTCAGGACGATGGTGATCGTAGAGTCCGTACTGTTCATCGATCTCGCTGCTGGTGCTGGTGACTACCAGTTGAGCGGTAGCCAAGGTGTCCTCTTCCGCCTCGATGCGCCGGGTTATGTGGTAGCGAGACTCTATCTGATCGCGCTTCATCCCGGTGGCTAGTAAACGCCGTCGTTTAACCCTGCCAAGAGAATGCCCGGTATGTATCAGATGCACACCGAGCCGACTGGCGATGCGTCCTCCCACGTATCCGGCATCGGCATAGTGGCTATGAATGAGATCCGGAATTCGATCCTGCTTGCGAAAATATTTCAAGATATTGTCGGCAAAGCTGTCCAGATGATCCCAGATTTCTTCCTTGCGGATATACTCCTGCGGCCCGGCATTCACCCGAATGATTCGCGCCCCCTCACCAAAATCCTCAACGGGATTACTATAATCAGCACTAACCACGGGATCCATAACCCGCCGGGTGAACAAGTCTATCCGGTCCACCTCCGGACGACTCCCCAGGGATCGAGCCAATTCCACAACATACTGTGTTTGACCTCCGGTATCGGCGTCTCTGCCAAGCTCCAGATTATGCCCACGAATCAGACCATGTACACTTATCATTGCCAGGTACAAACCCGGGCTTTTGCTTTCTAGTCGATGCATTCAGCCTACTTATAAGTTTCATTCGCTGAGAATCGAACTACCTTAACCAGACAGTAAGGTGAATACAAGTCGGCGCCGGAACGGGTTGTGAAACATAGCCTGGACGACTAAAACGAACTCGATAATCAATAGCCCGGAGATTTTATAACAACACGCGCCCTCGCTTGATCCTTGTTTCCACAAGAAATTCTACTCAGTCGGCCGTAATCGTGGATACGCCACTCCTTCGTAAAATTCCTTGTGGAAACAAATCTCTACGCGATCATCGCGCAAATTCATGAAATATCCGGGCTGGCAGCGATCTAGGTTAAAGATTAAATCGTTGCACAGCTGTCCCCAGTTGGGCCACAACGGTTGATAAGTCACCACTGGCAGCGGAGGAATGCTCCACACCTTGCGCTGTTAGTTCCGCTAATTCACGAATATGCAGAATATTACGATTGACTTCTTCGGCCACCGCAGTTTGTTCGCGCGCAGCGCCTGCGATTTGGGTGTTCATATCAACTATGGTCGTAATGGCCTGATTGATACTATCCAATGACGCACCTGCGAGTTCGGATTTCTCAACACTGATTTGGGCCGCCTGCTTGCCATTAGCCATGACTGCAACCGCTGCGGCGGCGCCACTTTGCAGCCGCTGAATCATTCCCTCGATCTCTTGAGTAGACTTCTGGGTGCGTTGCGCCAGCGTGCGCACCTCGTCCGCCACAACGGCGAATCCCTGTCCCTGATCACCTGCGCGCGCTGCCTCTATGGCGGCGTTCAGGGCTAACAGATTGGTTTGTTCCGCGATACCCTTGATGACATCCAGTACCAGCGTGATGTTACTGCTATCTGATTCAAGGTCATGAATTACCACCGCGGCCTGGCCAACTTCATCGGCTAAACCATTTATCGCCTCGATAGCATCACTAACGACCTGCTTGCCGGTATGAATCTCCTGGTGTGCCTGGCCTGTTGCCTCAGCGGCCTGGTCGGCGTTACCCGCAACCTCCTGTGCTGAAGCAGCCATTTCGTTAATGGCCGTTGCGACCTGTTCCGTCTCGGAATGCTGCCGGGTAACACCGGAATGGGTTTGTTCTGTATGAGCGACTACGTCGTCGGTAATACTGCTCAATCTGGAAGTTGAATCCTTGATGCCAACAACCAGCTGACCCAGGTCGAAGCGCAGTTTGCTGGCGCTTTTTGCAATTTTCCCAAGCTCGTCGCTCCGGTCGGAATCTATATCAACACGGAAGTCGCCACCGGCCAATTGATTCAGCTTGTTAGCCAGATCGCTCGCCGGGGCGACGATTCTACGCGTCATTATCAGAAATATGGCGATGACTACAGTTACCAGAATAATCGCTAATAGCACAGCGGACGTGCGTATACCGGACCTGGCGTGATCGAAGGCTTGATCCAGGTGGGCAATTGCAATTTGATGAATATCATCAGCTGCGCTAGCCAGTAACTTGGTAGGTGGTCTATCGATACCCTTTACCGCCTGATCGCCCACTTGGTGATTGAAACCTGAGCTGATGAATTCCTCACGCCCTCTGCGATAGGCGGCACTCATATTTTCATGGGCCTTAAGGAATTGAGCAACTTTGTCACCTGTCGCAGAACCCTGGAGGTTGTCGATCAGCTTGCCTGCACTCTCCTTGACGGTCTGTTCCTGCTTCTGGAACTTATCCCAGTATTTTGCATGTTGCTCGGAATCGTACCCCCGGATCAAAACGTTTTTCCATTCCTGAACCTGCTTTTTAAAGTCTGATTGCATGATCAAAATGGCACGATCATTGGCGAGTTCCGTTGTCCTGACATTTTCAAGACCTGCCAGTCCCTGCCAGGCGATAACCCAACCATATCCGGTGGCGGCAGCAAACAGAACCGCCCCGAAAATGATTATGACGAGTAATTGATTTCGGATACTGCCTTTTAGCCAATTCATCCTGAAACTCCATGGTTGTCACGAGAAAACGCCATCCAAACTATGTCTAACAGCCGTGGTGATGGCACCCTCGAAATTTGATTTTCACAATCGGCTGATCATCAGTGCCGGCACTGCTGGAAACATCGGCATAGACCGCTGATTCTTTAAGGAAAAGGTGATGATCTATGGATACCCATGACGGATGGATTTTCGGTGCAGCAATTTTCTTCTCTGAAAATACCTCTAATTGATCGAGATCAAAACCAAACCGTTTTTTTGTCCGATAATATCGGTCTCTGAACCAAAATAATATTTCCTACCGGAGGTTAGAAACAATGAAAAGGGTTGCAAGTTTAATCGCTGGCGCCGTATTAGCCAGTTCTGCGGCCATGGCACCTATTGACGAGGCCGGGGCCTGGTGGGGCAACGGCTGGGGTGGTGGTCCTTGGTATGGCGGCGGTCCCTGGGGCGGCGGTCCCTGGGGCGGCTATCCCGGTTACGGGTACGGCGGCTATCCCGGTTACGGCTACGGCGGCGGCTATCCCGGCTACGGTGGCTGGGGCGGCTATCCCAGCTACGGCGGCTGGGGGGGGGGCTATCCCGGCTATGGCGGCTGGGGAGGCTATCCCGGAGGCTGGGGCGGATACCCCTATGCCGTGGCGCCCACAACACCCGCCACTACGCCATCTAAGTAATCCACCAACAACTGCAAGAAAATTCCCTTCAGGATGAATCAGGGAATATTAGATAAAGGGGTGTTTGCAACACCCCTTTTTTTAACGGTGCCACTAATAAAAGCGAATGATCTTCAACCAAATTAATGTAGGCGCGAATTCATTCGCATGGAATGGATTTACCGGCCATGATCAATGCGAATGAATTCGCAGCTACATTTGTCCGTATCATCATCGGCTGTGCGGCTATAACCATAGGGCACCCCAATGGGGATAGTCTCCGATGTTTTCTACCAACCCGGCACATTTCAGAGAGGCAAATTCCCCTTCACATAAAAAAATTTCCCACATATTCACATTCGAAGATCGTCAAGAAACTCAGATGCTGGATCGGTGCTCGTCACCAGCAGGTGGTCCCGTGCGCGGGTACAGGCAACGTACAATAGGTGGCGTTCTGTGTTGTAGACCTCTTCCAAATCCGAGTCGTCAACTACTGTCTCAATTCGTTCCTGCAAGGGAAGAACTTCATCATCACAAGCCATCACCACAACGGCGCGAAATTCCAGCCCCTTGGCGAGATGCATAGTGCTGATCGAAACGTATCCGCTGCTCGACTCCAGGTTCTCGTCAAGCACCTTGAGGGGAATTCCGGCATCCTCGACTGCATCACGAGCACGATCAAGTTCCTTTTCGGAGCGGACGAATACTCCGATCTCGTGGGGTAACACCCCTTCGCTACCCCGGTCTTCGGATGTGTTTCCAGCTTGCGGCGTTCAGCCCAATGATAGGCTTTGTCGTGGTGATCGACGTAACAGAGCAATAGGCTGGAAGCGGTCTTGTGCGCGATCAGTCGAATATCCCGGCTGACTCGGACTGACCAGAAGTTGGGGTCTTTCGCTCTATCGAGCTTGTGAAACTGCATTCCCGGATTCGCGGGGTTTAGTTGAAGATCGATCGCAGTGGTCTTCACCGCTTTCTGCTCGTCACCAGTGAGCTTGGCAAGACTGTCCGTGAACGTATCGGCTATTCGAAACTCCATTATTCCGCCTCAAGTATCTTTTCAACTAGTCGGTAGACGGTAGTGTTACCGATATGACGTGGCCAATCCGTACAGGGCGGATTATCTTTTTGTTTTGCCCTGCCTGTAGCGATATCTATCATTTCACGTGGGAACTGCCCCGAATTTATCGACTTGTCGAATTCTGGTAAATGCCGTTTCAGACGGCGTGTACAATCTTGAGAATTCGCTATCGCGTTACCCTCCTCAAAATGCAGCAACAACCAGAATTCAAACTTTGGATGGGTGTAACCCGCCACGCGCGTATGTCCCTGCAAATATTGAAATTACCTTCCATGGCGCTGGATTCCCGCCAATCCGTGGCGGGAATGACGATATGTTGCATTGTTTTGTGTCGTCATTCCGGCAGGGAAGCCGGAATCCA
>JAAEPA010000111.1 GCA_024222475.1 Gammaproteobacteria bacterium
CAATATCATTCCGGTATATGAGATCGAAACACTATTTCACGCTCAGAAAACCAGTGACAACGAACGAAAATTACTCGTCCTTGGCAAGAATGATTCCGCGCTAGGGGTACTGATTACCGGTCTACCCCAGGCGCTGCAGTTTAACGACACCCACATCATGACCGAACTGCCACCCATTCCGGAGCGGCTCGCAGAATATGTGCCGCGAGCCTACGTGAAAGATGAACGTGTTTGGTTCGAGTTTGATCACGACCGTTTTTTCTATGCCATAGCCGAAGGAACGGTGGGTCTCCCTAAATCTTAATTCCGGCAACTTCGAATACTGATGCACTTAAGTACCTTGCAACGAACCCTAGCACCAGCATGGCTAGTCCATGTTACAAAGCTTGCACCCAATATGGAGAAAGCGATCAGCTAATCGATCATTATTCAAAATTGATGACCCTGTCTATGGTTTGTCTATTCTGAACCCATTGACAGGCGCAGGAAACTGGTTGATGTAAAGAGAAATAGGAGCGTGAATGTTATGAAATTACCAATGATGCTGATGCTTACAGGTAAAGAAGCGCCTGTAAAAAAAATCAGTTTACTATTGCTGCTTGTAACAATGGGCATGAGCAACTTATGTTTATCTAATGCCTGGGCATCAGAGTATGGGGTCACTGATTCCACCATACGTATCGGTGGCGTCATGGATCTAAAAGGCGATGCGAAGGGCCTCGGTCAGGGCATGAAAATCGGCATAGAAGCGGCCATTAAGGGAGAACGGATACAGGGTCGTAGGGTCACATTTTCAGCTCTAAATGATTTCTATAACCCCAAGCATACAATCGAAGCCACTGAGAGGCTGCTCAAGCAGGGGACCTTCCTTGTCATGGGCAACGTGGGCACCCCAACGGCGAAAGTCTCACTGCCTATTCTTGCTCAGAATAATGTGCCAGCTGTGGGGTTTTTTACCGGCGCTGGAATTCTTCGTCCTGGTGAGGGTGACATTATTAATTATCGGGCCAGTTATGTGCAAGAGACGGCCAATGTGATCAATGCGGCAATGGCCTCGGGAATAAGGCCTAGAAACATCTGCGCCTTCGTTCAGAACGATGCCTACGGGATGGCTGGTGTGGCTGGAATCAAGAGGGCGTTAGCCAAACAATCGAGTATGAAGGGTGTCGTCAAGCTTTTGGATCAGATCATAGCAGTGGAAGGTGAGAACCCGGTGCGCAACAACATTGGACCCATAGGCACATACGCCCGCAACACACTAAAGTCTCGCGAAGGCTACATTTCACTTAAACGTTGGGAAGAAAAAACTGGTGATCGTTGCCGGCTTGTGGTCACGGTAGGTGCCTACGCCCCCATTGCGGGATTCGCTGGATATTCTCGTTATAAGAACGAAGATTGGCTTATCAGCGCCGTATCGTTTACCGGCGCGGATAATCTCAAGGAGGCGCTGAAACAATATCGAATTAACGAGGGCGTTATTATGACACAGGTCGTGCCAGCATTGGATTCGAATCTGGCTATTGTCAAAAAGGCTCGAAAGGCGATTGCGGCGAGTCAGTTTGGTTATGTGTCTCTTGAAGGTTATATCGTAGGTAAATTGTTCTTGAAATTCATGCGGGATATCAAAGGAGATATTACGCGGAATAATTTCCTCAAGGCCGTACGCGGTAGTAAATTTGAATTTGATGGGCTGAAAATGGATTTTTCCAAAGACAATCAAGGTTCCGATTTTGTAATGTTAAGGTACTTAGATGGAGATGGCTATCGGAACATGAAGGGCGCTGACTGGAGGACCTAAGCTACATATTTTACAGACACAGTCGGCGAGGTCATTCAAACCGTATTGTCCGATAAATCAATGAGCGCCGAGTTAATAACCGAATTTCGGACATTGGTCAACAGCCTACTAATATGAATAAACATACTGCATTTTATCTAAAAAATTATTTTAATTATTTTGAATCCGCTTTTAATTTTAATAGCAAGATCCTAGCATGAGGAGAATGCGATGATACGCAATCTAAAAATTGGGCAGCGTTTACTCGGCTTAATGGGTGTCCAGCTGCTGCTATTGTTGGCCATGGGTGTAAGTTCCCTGATTGCCCTCAATAACGCGACCGAAACCGAAGCTAAGTTGAAAGGGTTAGTCGAAGATCAAGTCAGCATCAATAATCTGGCAGAAACGGTTCAAGGAGACTTGACGAAGGTTGTGGTTGATCCATACCTGGGTAGCATCAGCTGGGAAGAGGCGGGTGAGAGACTTTCGGCAGCTAAAACCCGTTTCGAAAAAATATGGGAACTGGCTTATTCTGGTTACTCCGCTGACGAACTCAAGACCGTGCAGAAAACGCATGATAAGACCTTAGTTGGTATTCGCAATATTTATGAAGAAGTGGGATTAGCCATTGAAGAACGGGATCGTAATCGCTTATTTTCATTATTAGTCAACGATTATGAGGCCCTTACCACCCCCTACTTCAACGCACTCGCTGATCGATCAGTACAGGACAAGACTACTTCAGAAACGGCTTTTCAGGAAGCTCTAGAACAAAGCCAGTCATTCTTCTTCGCCATTTTAGCAAGCATTATTCTGGGGACGCTTCTGGCAGGTGGTTTGGGATTCTTGATTTATCGCTCCATCTCACAACCAATTACCAAAATCTCCGATACTGTGCATGCTGTAAGCGCCGGTGACTTTTCGGTGCGTTCTCAGGTTGAAGGTCAAGATGAGCTGGGCGAGCTCAGTACTGCGTTCGATAAATTGCTTGAAGACAAGGTGACTGCCCTTGCGAGCGCAGAAGCGGAAAACGAGCGCCTCAATAATTCCGTCATCCTACTGATTCGCGCAGTGTCTGAGATCAGCGAGAAGGACTTCACGGTTAAGATCCCCGTGAGCGAAGACGTCACCGGTGCAGTGGCCGGGTCGCTCAACGTGCTAACCAAGGAAACGGCCGAAATACTTACCAAAGTACGGCGTATCTCCCACGGAGTTGCTAAGGTCGCTGCGAATATAAAACAGCAGTCAGACGTCGTCATTCAAGTGGCGCAGGCCGAGCGACTCCAAGTGGAACAAACCGCCCTAGCGTTGGATACCTCGGGGCAGACCATGTCGCGCATTTCCCACGATGCTCAGGTCGCTAACGAGACCGCTGACGAAGCCATGAAGAACACCCAGAAGGCTTTGGAGACAGTAACCAAGACGGTGGGCAGTATCAACAATATCCGCGATACCATCGGCGAGACTGAAAAACGAATCAAGCGTCTGGGTGAGCGGTCGCAAGAAATTACCGGTATCGTCAACCTGATCAACAGCATTGCAGAACGCACTCAAATCTTGGCGCTCAACGCCAGTATGCATGCCGCTTCGGCCGGTGAGGCGGGACGCGGTTTTGCCGTGGTGGCCAACGAAGTGCAGCGTTTGGCGGAGAGTGCCCGTGAGGCGACCTCGGAAATTGGTACGCTCATAAACAACATTCGAATCGATACGGTCGATACAGTAACCACCGTGAACAAGGCAATCACCGATGTGGCTGAGGGTACCCGTCTTGCAGAGCAGGCCGGTGAGTCCATGAAGGGGACTCAGCTTACGACGTCCCAGCTGGTGAAATCCGTGCAGCAAATCGCAATGAGCTCGAAAGAGCAGGCCGAGGCCAGCAACATGTTGCAAGACCGTGCGGCCGAAATTGTGGCCAGCACCCAGAAGACCACGCAGCATCTGCAAAAGCAGTCTGTCAGTACACAAAATCTGGTGAAGCATTCGGCCGTGTTGCTGCAATCGGTCAGCGTGTTTAAGCTTCCTGATGCGGAGCCGCAGGTCTTGCAACAGGTAAACGGCCCACAGTCAGCTTTGGGAAATCGGAGTGCCGAGGTTCCGGTGATCGAAGTGAATCAAGCCGTTTGATCCAACCGCGGCAGGCCGGCGCCATGCGTTGGCATGCCCCCGTGCCAATCGCTGCGAGTCCGTTATGTCTACGACCGATCCTATCATGCAGACCTCTTTAGAGCCCATGCTTGCCGCGCTTGTGGCCTCAGTGGAGCAGAACATTCCGGTGGACGGCGCAGATGCCCTCCACCCCACAGAGGCACTTGAGCAATACATTCGACAGGTCACAGAGATTAGCGAAGCGGTTGACAATACCGCGTTCAGTGCACTGCAAGAAATCTGCATGATCATGACAAGCCATTTGCTTGAGTTGATCGAATCGCATCGAGACATCGGTGCTGAAGAATATGAATTGCTAGAGTTATGGCCAGTTCTGGTCATGACGTATCTGCAAGCCCCCTCTGATCCTGAAACAATAGAACCGCTTATAGCGCACTTGCAAAATCCCTGTTGGGTAACTCCGGCGCCGGACGACTACGCGCAGTTGTTACGGGACCTGCTGATGGGCGCCCCGGAGGCAGATGAGGAAGCTGTTGAAGAGGCAGTCGATGTTGAGGATTTCTTGGACGCCTCTCCCCCGGGGCTTGAGTTAGAAAGCGACTCTACCGGTGAACACCCTGACCAGGAGCGTAGTTCGGCAGGCCCCTTGTCACCTGAACAACAGGAGTTGGTAGACTTACTGCGTACCGAGCTTGTCGACATCATCGATGCTCGCGAAGAAGTATTCTCCGTACTCAACGCCGGTGGGAGCAATCCACAAGCGCAGGGTGCAGTACTGGAAAACTACAGTGATGCGGCTGAGCGCATTGGTGAAGCCGCAGACATGGTGGGATTGACCGGCCTGCATGCGGCCAGCAATCACATCCACGACAATTTCTCCAAAGTCGGCTTCGGAGAGCCCTTCAGCGATGCCATCCAATCAATACTGAAAGATTGGCCAGTATATATGTTGGGCTACTTGCAAAATGTCCATGACCGGAACACCTGCGAAGGTCTCGTAAGCTTCCTGCAAACGTCGGCGTGGCCTAATCCGCTGACAGAAGATCAAGGTGTCGCTCTGACTGAAGCCCTAGTCGCAGCGACAGTGAGCGCGGAAGACGAGAACGCAGTCCCCCGCCAAACGGTGGCAAAATCCGAAGACATGTCGCTTGAAATACCGGGAGATGTGAACCCCGAGTTGTTGGAAAGTCTTTTGCGGGAACTGCCGGATCACACGCAACAGTTTTCCGCTGCGATTCAGCGCGCTATCGGGGGTGGATTTTTAAGTGATATAGATACCGCTCAGCGTATTGCTCACACCTTGAAGGGGGCGTCCAACGTGGTTGGGATACGCGGTATTGCCACTCTGACTCACCACTTGGAGGACATCCTACAGGGACTTTCCAAACAAAACCTACTCCCGCCACAGTCGCTGGCAGAGACCTTGATGAGCGCCGCGGACTGTCTGGAAGTCATGGGCGAGACGTTGCTGGGCATCTGTGATGTACCCTCGGATGCCGTCGCTGTATTGCAGGAGGTACTCGACTGGGCTAACCGCATTGACCGCGAGGGCGTTACGGCGGACGAGCCTAAGGTTACCACTGAGGTCAACGGTCCTCCGCTCGAGCAGGTACAATCGGCCGCAACGACCGCACCTGAAGAACCCGAGGCGCCCACCAGCGTGCCGATGGAGGCCACTCTGCGTGTGCCGGCGTCGCTGGCGGATGATATGCTGCGCCTGTCGGGCGAAAAGATGATTTCCACCGGCCAGGTCGAGGAACACGTCCGGCGCACCCGCGCTCAAGCAGAATTATTGCATCGGCAAAACCAGCTACTACTTCAACTCGGCGCGGAGCTCGAGCAGCTTGTTGACGTTAAAGGTTTCTGGTCTTATTTGAGCGGCCATGGCGGTGAGGGTGAATTCGATGCATTGGAGCTCAACCAATATAACGAATTGCATACTTTTACTCACCGATTGGTCGAGGCCACGA
>JAAEPA010000112.1 GCA_024222475.1 Gammaproteobacteria bacterium
ACGCTAAAAAAGACAGTACCGGTATATGCTTTATCGGGGAACGGCGGTTTCGGCGTTTCCTAGAGCAGTTCCTTCCCGCTCAGCCCGGCGACATCGTCACCCCCGAGCAAGAACTTGTCGGCCGGCATCAGGGGGTAATGTACTACACTATAGGACAGCGAGAGGGACTGGGTATCGGTGGAAGGCGAGGATCATCCGGCGATCCATGGTACATAGCCGGTAAGGACCTTCCCAACAACCGTTTGATTGTAGTCCAAGGTCACAACGATGAGCGCCTGTTTCATAGAGGATTGTACGCCACCCAACTACATTGGGTCCATAGCCTACCGCCTGGTCAATCACTACGCTGTACCGCCAGAATCAGGCACCGTCAATCCGTCCAAGATTGTCATTTCGCCACCCATGGCAATAGTACGATTCAGGTGATATTTGACCATCCACAACGCGCCATTACTCCTGGCCAAGCCATTGTTTTCTACCAAGGGGATCTGTGCCTTGGCGGGGGAACTATTACCGAGCCCATTAAGTTAGAGCCCCATGAGGCATAAGACTCGTATTTTCTCTTACCCTGATACAAACCCGGATGGTCGTGTATACCCATGAGCACAGGACTAAAAAACAGAACCATAGCCTTGGCCGGGCTCTATCAATGCGTTGATCTTGTCACCAATATCGCTTGGAACGGCCGCCTGGATGAAACCCCTTTTCAGACCTGCATCTACAGCTTATTTAGTGAAAACCCCGAAACCCATGAAGCCGTATATGGCGGTCTAATCAAGATTATCGCAGGACTTGATGTTTTACGCTCCTCATTGGGTGCACATGATGATCGCCAGAGTCTTGAGCGCACTCAATATTCCATCATGCTGATGCTCCTTGAAAAACGGCTGAGAAAAGCGCCATTAGAAACAGAACGCGTTAGGAATGGGATCCAATCAGCAGTGCAACAATTGGAGCATTTCGACATGACTCACATCAATGTGATCAGCAACTTAGCCGACATCTACCGTCAATCAATCAGCCCTCTGGGCCCCAGAGTCATTGTCAAGGGTGAACCATCCTATCTCTCGAATCCAGACAATGCCAGTCGCATACGCGCCTTACTGCTGGCGGGTATACGTGCCATAATGCTTTGGCGCCAATCTGGAGGAAACCGTTGGCGTCTATTGAGCGAACGAAATGTGATGCTCAAAGAAATCGATAGCTTGATGTCCCAGGCAAGATCTAGAAACCTGTGAGTGATCCAGGCTTAGCCGCTATCGATGGTTTGGGTCGTATATCGGAATACCCGGATATCATCAGACCAATAACCCGAGGACAGACCCGCCTTCAACTTGAGATGCTCCAGAAACCGGCTTCGGTCGGGCAAGGACTCCCAGACAGTGGGCAAAAAGGTCCCCCTTCGTGTTGCTTGCTTCAGGATTAATCCGTCAGTGCCTGGACGTAATTGCTCCAGAAGATCGTTTTCATCCGTAAAAGTCATCTCCTCGGACGGGCCCAGCACGGAGATGCCGACCTGCAAACGATCCCGCTGCGTCCTAGTGACCGGATTGAATCTCGGATCGGAAAATGCCGCGGCATAGGCATTTTCGGCCACATCCTCGATCAACGACCGATAGGCTTCCAAGGTCCCGATACATCCTCTCAAGTCACCGGCAATCTTCAAGGTGACGAAGGTTGCGCGTTGTTGCCTCAGGGGCGGTGGATAGTCCTCCATGTGGATCATCATCTGCTTACCACGTTTCAGACTATAGGCAATCGCTTGGTGGACGGTCTCTAATAATAACGGATGATAGAGTGAATCGATTTCAGTTAAAGACATAGGCTCCATAACCCACGACATGATCTCGGGGACCGGCGGTATCACCTGAATTTCGCAGATCGACGGTAATGCATCGCAAGCCTCGTTTTTTTATGACTTGCAACAGGCCTTGTATCGGTAAACGACCGCAGGCCTGATCGTAATCGATGTCCTGGGCACGTAAATCCTCTATTGCCCGAGTGGTTTTCATATCGATCTTGCGCGCGGATTCGTAATCCAGATAGTGGCTGAGATCTGAACTGACGACAATCAGGGTCTCGTCCCCGCCCCACAAGCGAGAGATGACCTCAGCCACCTGCGCGGATTCAGCCTGGCCAACCACCAAGGGAACCAGGGCGAAATCATTCAATACCGTCTGCAGAAACGGCAGCTGCACCTCCAGGCTGTGCTCCTGAAGATGTGGATCATCAAATCTTTGAATCCACGGCAGGTCGAGCAGTGAGTCTATGGCCCTTTGATCGACCTCCACTTGCCCCAGAGGCGTCTCGAACACAGTTAGTTTTGGCACGGCGATCCCAGCAAAGGCCACCCGATGTGATGGGCCAAGCAACACCACACGTTTGATCGAGGCCGATTGTGAAGTCAGGCGGGCATAGCCGCCGGCAGCGACTGATCCTGAGTAGATATAGCCCGCATGAGGAACGATGAGGGCCTTGATTGGCACGGCTTCAACCTGCACTTCATTGAGAAAAGCGATAACCATCTGATGTAATTTTGCCCTGACCGCAGGGTAAAACGTACCCGAAACTGCTGCTGGCCTTACTGAGCTCATGGTCTGGATTCCCGTTTAGGCATGTACACATAGTTAAGTATATACCCATGACGGATGGGTTTTCGAGTATGCAGAGTGCGTCGCGTTTGTTGCAGAGCAAGGCAGAATACGTAAGGCATAGTTATTCTTATGGTTTTCGTGTTCTAACGCGGCTATGCGGCAAAGGCGATGTGCTATGTGTCCTGAAAATTCATTCGTCATGGGGTCTATACCCCTGACGAATGGGTATATACCCATGGTGAAAGGGTATTCAACTACCAAGTAGGCTGCGAGACCAGTAGTTCTTCAGATGCTGCCGCACCCTTGGGTTTTGAAAATAGATACCCCTGTCCATAATCACACTGCAGTTCCCTTAGTTTTAACAATTGGGCATCATTCTCAATGCCCTCTGCAACGACTTTGATCCCAAGGTTGCGTGCTAGGCTGATGATGGTGCGAACAATCTCCGCACTTTTGCCATTCGCGTCCATTCGGGAAACCAACGATCGGTCGATCTTGAGCACGCTAAAGGGCAGGTTCTGAAGATAGCTCAGGGAGGAATGCCCGGTACCAAAATCATCTATGCAAATCTCGATACCCATTTCTCTTAGTTGATTCAGAACCTCACCGGCACGGGAAATATTTTCCATGACGGCCGTTTCGGTAACCTCCAATGAAAGTCCCATGCCTTCGGTGCAACATCCCGTTTCATCCAGGATGTTCCTGATTATTAGCACCAGATCATCCTGTAACAGCTGTCTTGCCGAAAGATTAACGCTAACGGTCAACGGATTAGGGCTACCGGAATATTGCTGATAGCTATTCATCTGCTGACAGGCCTCCCTCAACACATAGGCACCCAAGGGAAAGATCAATTTAGAGCCCTCCGCAATGGGAATGAACTCGTCAGGTTCTATTATCCCGCGTTGTGGATGCCGCCAACGCACCAGGGCCTCGAAACCATAAATCAATCCGGTTTTCAGCGATACGATGGGTTGAAAATAGACAACAATGTGATTCTCATCTATGGCATGACGAAGTTCGGTTTCCATATTCAGTCGATAGATGATATCACTGCGCAATTGTTCATCGAAAAACGAGTAGCACCCCTTGCCCTTGGCCTTGGCACGGTACATGGCGATATCGGCATCACGCAACAAACCGTCAGCGGTCTGCCCCGTAGTAACACCAAGGGCGATACCTATGCTGGCATTGGCATAAATCTCCCGCCCCCCGATCAGAAATGCAACATCCAACTGACTCAGAATTCTTTGTACCAGCACCTCCGCATCATCCGCACCACCTATCTTGTTAAGCAGACTGGCAAACTCATCTCCACTCAAACGTGCCAGGGTGTCTTCCTTGCGCATGAGCGCACCGATACGCTCGGCCACAGCAACCAGCAACTTGTCGCCCATCGCATGACCGTAGCTGTCATTGACCCGCTTGAATCCATCAAGATCCAGATATAAGACGGCAAAGTGATATTCCTGATCGCGTTCGTGCGATCTTATGGCCTGGTTTAGTCGATCCCTGAATAGTGTGCGATTCGGCAAACCGGTCAGCTTGTCGTGCAATGCATCTCTGAGTAGTTCCTGCTCAGTTCGTTTACGCTTGGTGATGTCCGTTAGAGAGCCCGCCATCCTATTAACCTTGTCACTGGCATTACGAACCACGGCTCCGCGAATAAGGAACCAGCGATAATGACCCGAGGCATGGCGCAAGTGACACTCCTGATAAAGCTGCCCAGTTCTCCCATCGAACAGCTTAACAAATAAGCTTTTTACCCAGGCTCGCTGATCTGGGTGCACGCGATCGAGCAAGGCCTTGGGCTCAGCCTCCGGGATTTTCTGATCACCTAATATGATGAGACAGCGCGGAGACAGATAGAGTTGTCTCAGCGATCGATTCCAATCCCAAATCCCATCGTTAGCCCCGTTGACCGCTAATGCATAGCGTTGTTCGCTGACTACAAGGGCCTGTTGTATCTTTCTGCGCTGCGTTACCTCCTTGATAAGCCGCAGATTCCTTTCACTAAGCTCCCGGGTGCGTTTTTTCACCTTGTGCTCCAACAGCTGATGAGATTCCAGCAATCCCTCTTCGGCACGGGAACGTCCCCTCTCCTCCCGGCGGATTAGATAGGCCATATACAACACAGCAGATAAAAAAACGACAAAAACGACCAATACTTGTAGACGCACCCGATAACGATGAGACCCAATCAATCTCTCGCTGGGGATGTCCACCAGCTTCCAGCGGGTATTCGGGATCTCACGGGTATAAATAGCGCGTGAACGTTCTTGAGGGGAAAGCATGAACTCGCGTTGCAGGTCGATCCGGCTCCCGCGGGGAGTCAACTCGATGAGCCCCGGTATGTTCTGATGAATAATCATCATCTGATGCGCCAACAATTCGCTATCGGCAAGGATCTGGGAAAGGGGTTGGACCAAAAAACTGATGAATAATATCCCATCCTCCACGGATAAATCTTCCCACCGCACCATGACATCGAAGTGATAACCTAAAGGGTTGGGGTGAATGAAAATGTGCTGCGGCCTTCCTTGCTTGGCAAAGCCGCGTAGATCATTGACACAAACCTCTTCGATACGGCCATCGAAATCGGCTACCAGCAGCTCACCTTGACGGTCAACGACAGTAAAGGCCATGTAATCAGGAAAATACTCAGCGACCTTGGCCTGTAATTGCAGGTATCTATCATCATCCTCAGGATTAGTAACCAGAGATTCGATGAGCTTATGGTGTTCGGAGACAAACAGATTAAGACGCCTGCGTTTGCCCTGCAGATATAGACTGATGAGTCTGCTCGCCCCTTCCGTGGCCTTTGCGGCCAACGCCTTGTGATGATCTAGAAAATCTCGATGTCTCAGCTCCGCATAGGCGATGAGCAGCAGGGTGACAAACAACAACATCAGCACTAAAAACCACCCAAGGAAACTTTTCGACCTAAGGTGCCCCGCCCTATTTAAAGCATCTTCCATCGGCGAATACGGATTCTTGTCCTTACCTTAGGAGCGGTTGGCAAGATAGTGCAACACTCATCACTGGCGATTTCAGGTCTCTCTCCGCACTACTGGTAATTATGCAATGGCCACTTACATCAGATTGATCGTTAGAATTGAATCACTACTAACACCTTACATTAAGCACAGTCACTCAAATAAATCAACTATTATATGCAACAACATGATATTATTAATTTTTTATTACAATTCAGGGGCGAATTAAGGGGAGACCAGTCACGATTCGCGTCAGCTAACCCTGGCAAGAGAGTATTCCACCGCACCCGCCCGAGCGTCTCGTAAATGTTCCCAACCCTCAGGCAGACTCCGTACTGGCAAAGCGGACTCAGTCTCTAAATAAATAAGTGTCCCAGGACTGAGTTTCTTTCCCCCCAAAATACCTAACGCTCTGGAAAGCAGATTTTGCCCAAAGGGCGGATCGAGAAAAATGATATCGAAGTTCTGAATGGAGGCCTGCAACCAGCTCAGAGCATCAGACTGTACTAAGTGGACCTGATCAGCGTTGAGTACCGTCACTTGTTGTTGTAGATAACGCACCACCGAGGGATCCGAGTCCAGCATGAAAACCTCAGCGGCTCCGCGTGAGGCGGCCTCAAAACCCAATACGCCACTGCCGGCAAATAGATCAAGACAGCTTGCCCCCGAAATCGTAGGCTGCAACCAGTTGAAAAGGGTTTCACGCACCCGATCCGCAGTCGGGCGCAAACCGGGCCGAACCGGAAAACCGATGCGGCGACCGCGCCATTGACCGCCAATGATCCTGACTGTCTGCGGCTTGATGTTCGGTCGGTGGCTACGCCGCCTATTCATCCGCAGAGCGTTCGCCCCGCTCCGACGCTTCTCCCCCGACAATCACCGTGACCATCTCCTCCAGATGAACGCGACGTCTGAAGGCGTCCTGTATGGTCTCTTTATTCACGGATCGGATATGAGAGCAAGTAAACGGGGTCAGACACTGCTCGCCGCTGACCTAGTAACTCGATCTGCTCACGAAACCGCTCGCTACCCAGTGCCCATCCCTTGTGCGTACACTCGCGGATTTCCTTCAAACCCTTTCCAGAGATAGCGGCCTTGAAGAGTTGCCTGTAGGCAGCTTGTCGATCCTTAGTATTGCGCCCTAATTGCAGATATTGATCGTGTGGACTCACCCACTCTGCGTTTAATCCGGCTTCATCATACGCATTTCGGCGGTAGCTCAACCATGGATAATCCCTGGGATGCGACCCCATACCCGCCCTCACTGGGTTTAGCTCGATATAACGCATCACCGCTAGTAAATACTGCTCACTATCCACAACCGTCGCCCGGTAACGTCCTTCCCACAGGGTATCACTGCGTCGATAGGTAAAATTGAAGTACTGCACATAGCGCCTACCGACTGACTGGAATACTTTGCTGATACTCTGACCATATAAGGTGTCTCAAGCATATGCACATGATTGGTCATCCAGACATAGGCATGAATGGTCAAACCATGCTTGTTCGCCGCTTCCACTACTGCGTCGCGAAAGAACTGATAATCCGCCTCTACAGCAAAGATCGCCTGCCGGTTATTGCCGCGCTGGATAATATGCTGAGGTTGTCCGGGGATCACGTACCGGAATAAGCGAACCATGCTGGTTTAGTGTGTTGATTAAATATGCCAATTCTAGCATAGGATAATCGTGCCTGACCCCATTTGATCCCGCGTAGAAAACCCTGTTCCAGTCGACCACATTGAAGAAAGGCTTCGAATTCATCCTGCACATACATATCCCGGCGCAACATCCCCTTCGGCTGTCCTTGCCGAGAACATGATGCCATCCTTTGCATTGGGTATCCGTTGCTACTATAAGAGTGTTCTAAGTTCTACGGCAAGAGAAAGTCTCTATCAACATGAAATGAGTCTGACACGGAGGGAAAACCATGCATCGTGAAATACATACCTGGTGGAGTCCGAATCTGGCGTGTGTCCTGGTGAGAACAGCGCCTTGGCAGCTGCTGTCTCGCGTCAATCTGGTAGGAGGTAGTCCGTAGGCTACCCCCTCCCGACAGAACGGCACGAACCGGCCAGGTATACCGCTCTTCGATCAGTAACCGAGCCCATCAGGCTCGGGAGAAAGCGATGGTAAAATCATGCAGGAACACGAATCCACGCGCCCTGAACCATTCCAGGTTCATCACAAACCGCACCGGTCGCCTCATCACTGATTGCCATCGGTTCATCTTGATCCATACTCGATGCGCCTCTTTCGGGTCAAAACCCGCCTTGATCATGATCCGTTGGAATTTTCCGGGCTTCTTCCATTTCTTCAACTGCGTCGACCTCA
>JAAEPA010000113.1 GCA_024222475.1 Gammaproteobacteria bacterium
GAAGGGTCTTTTCCGGCCGGTGGCGTTTGTATCCCGGCGCGACATCCCCTTCGGCTGTCCTTGCCGAGAACATGATGCAATCCTTCGCAGTTCAATTCTGTTGTTATAACGTCAGTTCTGGAAAGAACAGGGGTGTCCCCCGAAGTAGAGCTACTCTTAGTAGGTCAAGAATCTATTAAGGTAGCTTACCTCTTGGGGGCACCCGAGATGAGTTTAGAAGCTCTGTTTTGTGATGTACTTGCCTTTCCGATTAGCTCCAATAGCCGTGACCGGTTGAGTTCAACCGGTCACGCTTGCCGGAACTACACGATACACCACTGTCGCCAATAAAATCAATAACAACACACCCCAGATCAATAGAGAGAGGGTCAGAGAGCGCTGTGCCTTTTTAATCTCCAGTCCCTTGCGTGGCTTTATCCCCCGGACCATCAGCACCAGTTTGGCTGCGATGTTGACGCACACGATATTGATGGCGAGAAGCAGGCCGGCGCCCAGGGCCAGCTCCCAACGATTGTCGCTGATCATCAGGCCTATCGTGGCTGTAGGCGGCAGCAATGCCACCGCGACCATCACCCCCACCAGCACGCTGGGCAATCCAGTAGTCAGTGACAGTACGGCGGCGGCCCCGGCGGCCAGCGCCAGTGCGGCACTAGCCAATTGTGCATCCGTACGGGCCATGAGTTCGGCACTCGTTAGGTTTACCGGCCAAAGCAAGCCGATTGCAATGGAAACGGTCAATGCGAGTCCCAGGCCGGCAATGGCGGTTTTCAGTGCTTGCCAACCTAGTTTGTGATCCCCCAGCGCAGCGGCCAATGCCAGTGCAATGTTGGGACCAAGCAAAGGGGCGATGACCATCGCACCGATGAGCACAGCGACATTATCCTCGATGAGCCCGATAGCGGCGACGATGGTGGAGAGCAATACCAGTAGCAAGTAGTTAGAATCCAGTCTACTGCCTTTTTCTATCTTGCTATAAAGCTCTTCTCGGGTCGTGGTCAGGATCTTTTCCTGTTTTTCCTCATCCGAGGCATCATTCTTGGCATTGGAAAGGGGCAGGCTGGCTTCCACCGGAATCACTACGATGCGGTAGTTTTCGCTGGATCCTAATACGGACTGCAGGGCATCGAGTATCGTCTGACGTTTATCCGGACCCACTAAGAGTCTCACGGAGTATCGATTATCGGGACCCTGCTCGCACCACCAGATGTCCTTGATCCCGTGCTGTTTGGCAATACTGTTTAAAGTGTCTTGATGACCGCTGTCCGTGACGACCTCAATGATTTTCATTTGATTTCATAATTAAAAGGACCACACTATCGGTACGAGAAAAATGCTGGCAGCACCTACCAGCAGGGTCAGCGGCAGGCCAAATCGTACATAATCCATGAATCGGTAACCCCCGGCTCCGTACACCATTAGATTGGTCTGATAACCGATCGGGGTAGCGAAGCTCGCGGAGGCCGCGACCATGACCATTAGCACAAAGGGCAGAAAGCTGACGTTCAGGCTCTGAGCGGTTGCCATGGCGATGGGAAACATGATCACCGCAGCTGCATTATTGGTTGCCATGGCGGAGAACAGGGCGGTAGAGAGGAATACAAAACCCAGCGCTGCCCAAGGAGATCCTGCCGCCAGTGCGATCAGGGATTGTGAAATACTCAGAGCAGCCCCGGTATTTTGCAGCGCTATACCCATCCCAAAGGAGGCTGCAATGACGACCAGCACCTGCCAGTTGACCTCGCGCCTGGCAATCCGGCCGGTGGTGCAACGAGTGATTATCATGAGCCCGGCAGCCAACATCGCCGCTTTGAGCATGCTCAATCCATCTAAGGCAACGATCAGCACCATCGCGACCATGATCAAGACCGCCACCATGGCGCGTTCATGGCGCACTGGTCTGTCTTCTTCGAGTCGGCTGACCAGATAGAAATCTCGTGAATTTCGTTGTTGAGCAAGGAATGAGGGATGGGCGACCAGCAGTAGGGTGTCTCCAGGCATTAAGATGATATCGCCGATTTTCTTTTTTATGTGTCCACCGTTGCGTGCCACGGCGATCACCGCGGCATTATACAGGGTTCGAAAACGCCCTTCGCGGATGCTCTTGCCCACGACTGGACAGATATTGGAGACTACGGCCTCGGTGAGATAACGTGTCTGGGTGGTGGAATCCAGCTTAAATACCTGATCGGTGGCCGGTTTCAGTCCTTTTATTTTCTGCAGGTCAACGATGGAATCGACGATGCCGGCAAACACCAGTCGGTCATTTCCCTGCAGCTTTACAGTAGGGGAGACTGCCGGGATCAGTCGGTCATTTCGATCGATTTCGATCAAATACAAACCAGGTAAATGCCGTAGGCCCACCTCTTCAATAGTCTGTCCCACTATCGGAGTGTCGGGTTCGACGATCATCTCCACGGTGTATTCCCTTACCTGTGACAACTGGGTGATGATTTTCGAGCGCTCCGGCAGCAGCCATTTACTGGCAAACACGATATATAACATCACGATCATCACTACCGGCAGTCCGACCCAGGCGATCTCAAACATGCTCAGGCCGCCGGTGTCGGTCTTGGCGATGAGCAGTCCATTGACGACCAGGTTGGTACTGGTGCCAATCAAGGTGCAAGTGCCTCCTGCAATACTGATAAAACTTAGCGGCATCATTAACTTGGACACCGGCAGACGATGTTTTTTAGCCCAATCCTGAACGGCCGGGATGAACAGGGCTACCACCGGAGTGTTATTGAGAAAGGCGCTAAGGGCAGCCACCGGCGTCATCAATTTAACTTGTGCCTGAGTGAGTGATTTTGGTTTTCCAAGCAGCGAGTGGACGATCCAGGCAATGCCACCCGTTTCTTTCAAGCCGGAGACCACGACATACAATACACCCACGGTCACCATGCCTTCATTGGCCAGGCCGGCCAGGGCCTCTTGTGGTGAGAGAATCCCGCATACCAACAGCAGAGTGAGCCCGCCGACCATGATGATGTCTGGGGCAAAGCGATTGAGGGCTAGGCCGAAAAAACACATGCCCAAGACAATCAAAGTAAACCACGCCTCCCAAGTCATGGATGGTCAGCCTGTTGGTGAGTTGTCTTCATGACTTCAGCTTTAATTGAATCTTTGAATTTTTCAAGTACTTTTTTTCAAGCACCAAATCTGCATAGGTGAGCGGATGTTCATCCAGCCAGCCTGTTGGAAATTCAATGGTAAGCTGGTCTTTCTCCGCCTCCAAGCGATAATCCGGCAAGTCTGTATCTTCCCGGTTGCGGTTCAACAATACCGCCAAGCGTAATAGGATACACAAATATATGGCCGAGCCGGCGCTAGTTTGCGGCAATCCGCTGAAAATTTCTTTGGGGAATTTTCGTCTATGCCCTCGCACCAAGGCCGCCAGGAGGCCCTGTTCCTGCAGAGTGAAACCGGACAAGTCCGAATGCTCGATAAGATAGGCTCCGTGTCGGTGGTACTGGCTGTGAGATATGCACAGACCTATTTCGTGCAGACGTGCGGACCAACTCAACATGGAGTTATATTGCGGGTCATCCAGAGCCCAGGACGTTTTTACTTTTTCCAGCTCCCTCAATACAGTGGTCTCTATCCGCTGTGTCTGTTTGGTATCGACGGCACAACGCTTGCTCAGTGAGTGGACCGTCATGTCCCTTACATCTTCTTGCTGAATGCGTCCCAAAAGATCATAGAGTAGACCTTCCCGCATGGCCTCATCCGAAATCTGCATATGTTCGATTCCTAGGGTCTTGAATACACTCAGCAGGATGGCTACGCCGCCGGCAAAGACTGGTTTGCGCTCCTCTTTTAAACCCTCCAATTGCAGATTGTCGATGTGGTCAAGCTTGAGCAGGGTCTTGCGCAGTTTCAGTAGCGAGGGATAGGTGATGTCATTGCTGCTCCATCCTGCGGCACAGACCACATCGCGTATTGCCCTGATGGTTCCTGAACAGCCCACTGCGCTTTGCCAGCCGGTATATCTGAATCCGGACTGTACGGGTTGCAATTCCAGGCAAGCGGTTAATTCGGCCTTTCCCATCGATTTTTTACGTAGACGACCATCGCTGAAATGGGTTCGACTCATGCTAACACAACCCATATGTAGGCTTTCCCGGCGCTGGGGTTTGAATCCTTTCCCAATGATCAGTTCTGTACTGCCGCCGCCGATGTCTACAACCAGGCGACTGGCATCGCTGGCGGCAAGACCATGAGCGGCGCCCAGATAGATAAGACGCGCCTCTTCCATGCCCTTAATAATCTCTATGGGGTGGCCCAACGCCTGCTCGCCCGCCAGCAGAAAGGTCTGGGCATTGCGGGCCTGGCGCAGCGTATTGGTTCCCGCGACGCGCACCGTACCTGACGGCATGGAACGCAGGCGCTCCCCAAATCGCTGCAAACAGGCCAGGGCCCGGGATTGTGCCTCTTGGGAGAGACACTTGTCTTCCCCCAAGCCGGCCCCTAGTCTCACCATCTCTCTTAGTCGGTCGATGACGTGCAGCTGCCCGTCTACTACCCGTGCCACCTTCATGTGGAAGCTGTTGGAACCCAGATCTACGGCAGCGATGAGCTCCGGTGTCTTCTTCAGGGGGTTGGAAAAACCGAACATAGCGTGATATCTCTCCTTTGGTGCTGTTTATGCGCTGCGGTAATTACCGTCAGTGAGGTATTGGATATACGGTCTGCAGGGGGAGGGGATTCAGTTCAGCGATGAGGTGGGGAAAAAAGATTTGCTATGGGCCAAAATAGGTGGGCTCGGTAATGAATTTCGCAGAAAAGAACAATAAATGTCATTGATTGACAATGCTGAATGTTTAGGATAATCAGTCATCTCCCTGTCAAATTGCATAAGTCTCACGGTAATGGGGTGATTTATTGATCCACGTTACTTATTGGCCAATAAATTCTACCTATTAATAAGCAAGGTTCATGCGCGGTGCTTCTCAGCTGTCTTCTCTCCGGCTTGAATTCATGGTCGACCATGCATATATAACGACCATATTCTTTTTTGCCGTTTTAACCTGACATGAACAAAGCATTGCATATCGTTTGCCCACACTGTAATACCATTAATAGGATTGTAGCTGAAAGGCTCGCGGAAGCGGCCAAATGTGGTAGATGTAAGAAGCTGCTATTTTCAGCCCATCCGGTCGAGCTCAATGCCTCCGGGTTTGAGCGTCAGATACAACGTAGCGATATCCCCGTTGTGGTTGATTTTTGGGCCCCTTGGTGCGCCCCTTGCAAAATGATGGCGCCGGCCTATGAGCAGGCGGCTTCCCGCCTTGAACCTAGGGTACGTCTGGCCAAACTCAATACCGAGCAGGAACAACTCATCGCCTCGCAGCTTGGTATCCGAAGTATTCCCACCTTGGCTATCTTTAAGAATGGACAGGAGATCGTGCGACAACCTGGTGCCATGGACTTGGAGGGTATCGTTCGCTGGGTCAATGCACATGTCTGAGGGGATCTAGTACAAGAAAACACAAGTTAGTACTCATTTCACGAGTCCCATATCCATGACGGATGGCTATGACTTCTCATCAGGACTGAGCGAAATACCGTTGCAGATAGGCCGCGAAAGAAAGCTCATCCGCCTGTTCTATTTCGGTCTGTTTATGGATGGACTTCTGGCTCTCTTGTGAGTAGAACAATTCTTGTTGCCGGCTGAGATGCTGGGTTTTAAAGTATTGGAGATTCTGCCTTGACAGCCGTTTGGCAAATTCGTGGAAACTTTCCTGGTTTCTTCTCATCTCGGCGATCATGATTGCCGAGGGTGTCCTGTCCGCATCCTTGATGGCCTCGCGCTGGGATTCGAGTACTGTGCTATAAAGCGACTTGTTTTCGCCCCGGTCCAGCAATTCGCAGATTCCTTGCATGGCATCGCATATTTCATCTGCCCACTTCCTGAGGGTTATGGCTTGGCCATGACGTTGCAACCGCAGTGAGGGGCCTCTGCCTCTATGGGCGGTGAGGCCGAGATTCAAGTCGATTTCCCGGCTTTCCTGGTGGCTTATTGGCGGACTGCGCTGTAGCAGGCAAAATACCATGAAGGCTTCTAAAAATCGCAGTTGTGGCTCTGTTACGCCAAGCGGGCTATGGGCATTGATATCCAGGGATCTCAGTTCCACGTATTGGACTCCGCGCTTGTTCAGTGCCAGGATGGGCTTCTCATTGTTGCTGGGTACCTGTTTGGGGCGCACGGTGCTGTAATACTCGTTTTCTATCTGTAGGAGGTTGGCATTGAGCTGTCGATATTGGCCATTGACGATGACACCAATCTTTTCGTATTTGGGGCAGGGGGTCTCTATGGCTCTGGTCAGGCTGCTGATATAGTCATCGAGGCTGTGGTAGCAGGCCTTAAAACCGATTTCGTGTTCTTTATTGTTCTGATAACCGATGCCTCCCATGCGTAATGAGGTGGCATAGGGATAGTAATAGGTCGTGTCATCGAAGTGTTCCATGTCGGTAGGTTGGTCCCCCAGGTAAGAGACACATACCGTTGGTGAGGCGCCGAACAGATAAGGAACAATCCAGCCGTAGCGCTGTAGGTTGCGGATCATTCCGAAGTAAGCTGAAGAGGTGAAGTCCTTCAGCAAGTCGCTGTTTTTATCTAGTGACTGGAACACCGGCCAAAAGGATTCGTTCATCGAGTAATTGAAATGGATACCGGCAATGACCTGCATCACCCGTCCATAGCGGTAACCCAACCCCCGTCGGTAAACCCGTTTCATCATGCCGGCATTGGAGCGCCCATAATTTGCAATCGGGATGCTTTGTTCTCCGGCAAGAATACAAGGCATACTGGTCGCCCATAGTAATTCCTGACTCAATTTGTCGTAGGCAAAGATGTGGGATTCTCGTAGAAACTCCAGTACCTTGCCCATGTCGCTCATGGGCGGGGTAATGAACTCGATGAGGGCCTCCGAGAAATCGGTGGTTATCCAGGGGTGAGTGAGCGGTGAACCCAACTCGGGGGGATGGGGGGTCTGCACTAGGTTGCCGTCTGCGGCAACCCTTAGGGCCTCTCTTTCCAAACCTATTTTTGCATCCTTTAATAGGTCTTGCTGATGGGCATTTATCAGGCTATTCAGGCGTTGATCGACGAGGCTGTACAAGATGGTACTCTCAGTTAAAGATTATAAAAGTCGGTGCCAGTGCACCAAATACTTATCCGTGGCCGGTATATACACTTTTCCATCATGGGTAGGTATACCAGGTTAGGTGGCATGGAGCACAAAACCACAGTGACCTCGGGGTAG
Source organism: Gammaproteobacteria bacterium (assembly GCA_024222475.1). Lineage (GTDB taxonomy): Bacteria > Pseudomonadota > Gammaproteobacteria > JAAEPA01 > JAAEPA01 > JAAEPA01. The sequence goes on from JAAEPA010000113.1 coordinate 7,266, forward strand.
TAACTTTGCAGGCGCCGGTATCAATTCTCCAACAGGTTCCTACAGGTAAAAGAGTTCCGTACCCAAAAAAACTCTTAACGTCGAGTATTCTATTAGGTAATCGGTTAGAATCGCCCTATTGCAGGAGCTGGTCGGGTTATGGGGAGTCGCAGTGAGGCATTCGCAGGGAAAGGGAGCAAGATCAAATTTTTCCGTAGTCGAGTTGCGTAGTGGGGACTATGTAGCGAGAAACCGGGGGAATTTTAACCACTCTTCCACTGTTACGGTAGATTTATTCATAATTCGACAGGTTCTTTAGGTATCGGTAATCAATCCCACTAAGGAGGGGAGAGTTGAACAAAATAATAAATACCTTTTTATCAATAACCGCCTTATGGTTGGGGGCTGCAGGGGTGGTCTCAGCGTCCACTGGGTCTGGTGAGTTGCTTGATCTGACTTCAAGCACTACCGGCATCGTGGCCGTGGTCGTATTCATCATCGCGTATTTGTTGGTGATGAGCGAAGAATTTACTCATCTGCGCAAATCCAAGCCGGTCGTTCTAGCGGCAGGCATCATCTGGGTACTGGTTGCCCTGACCTATGCCGGGCATGGGGATACGCACACTGCGGAACAGGCGGTCAGACACAATATCCTGGAGTATGCGGAATTATTCCTGTTCCTATTGGTGGCGATGACCTATATCAATGCCATGGACGAGCGCCAGGTGTTCCAGGCCCTGAGGGCCTGGCTGGTGCACAAGGGCTTCACCTACCGAAAATTGTTTTGGATCACCGGGACGCTGGCCTTTTTCATCTCCCCCATCGCAGATAATCTGACCACGGCCCTGCTCATGTGCGCGGTAATCCTTGCCGTGGGTGGTACCAATACAAAATTCGTAAGCATCGGATGTGTGAATATCGTGGTGGCGGCCAACGCAGGCGGGGCCTTCAGCCCGTTTGGGGATATCACCACCCTGATGGTCTGGCAGAAGGGTATTGTCGATTTCTTCACCTTCTTCAAACTGTTCCTCCCCTCGGCGGTCAATTTTCTGGTGCCGGCGGCGATCATGCACTTTGCGGTGCCCAAGGTGAGTCCTGAGCCGAGTGATGAGGCGGTTGAAATGCGCCGCGGCGCCGTTACTATCATATTTCTGTTTCTGTGCACCATCGCCACCGCCGTGAGTTTCCACAATTTCATGCACCTGCCGCCCATGGTGGGTATGATGACCGGATTGGCCTATTTGCAGTTCTACGGTTATTACTTGAAAAAAACAGCACTTAAGGATACCCACTTGCCGGGAGACTCGTCATCAGACTCGGTAATGAGCGAGACATTGGGGTTCGATATCTTCAGAAAAGTCAGCCGTGCGGAATGGGATACGCTGTTATTCTTCTATGGCGTGGTGCTTTGTGTGGGTGGTCTGGGTGCCTTCGGCTATCTGGCCGTGACCTCGGAGCTCATGTATACCCAGATGGGGGCAACCTTCGCCAACGTCATGGTGGGTTTTCTCTCCGCTATCGTAGACAATATCCCGGTGATGTTCGCGGTATTGACCATGAATCCGGAGATGTCGCAAGGGCAATGGCTGCTGGTAACCTTGACGGCAGGGGTCGGCGGCAGCATGTTATCCATAGGATCGGCGGCCGGTGTGGCCCTAATGGGGCAGGCCAGGGGTAAATATACCTTTTTCGGCCATCTAAAATGGGCCCCTGCGATCGCCTTGGGTTATGCAGCGAGTATTTTGGTCCACTTTTGGATAAATGGCTCGATGTTCACAGGGGGTTAATCGATTACATAGGCCGTATGTTTTGCAGGAAGTAAAACGTAGGGTCTATGTGACCTGACTCACTCATCCCAAAACCCGCCGCCCAACAACGCCGCCCTTTCCCGGCCTGGGCCGGAGGGCGGTCGTCGATGTTGAGAGCTTGCTTGGGAGTTCCTGGGTTTGCGCCGGACCTGCCGGTGAGCCGGTTTTTGCGGGGAATGCTTTTTTCCTGACCGGTCCGATCTGGATGGGTGTCGGGCAGCCACTGACTTTTTAGCTGACGATCCGCTCCGGCGGCTACCACCCGAGGATTGTTTCCGGGACTGAGAACGTCCCCTGCCGTTCCGCCCCGTCTGAATGGGCTCTGCCTGGATGCGAGGATCCGGCTCATAACCCTCTAGAACCACTTTGGGGATCTCTCGTTTTAACAGTCCTTCGATATCCCGCAACAGTTTGTGCTCATCTATACATACTAGGGAAATCGCCTGACCTTCGTTGCCGGCGCGACCGGTGCGACCAATGCGGTGCACATAGTCTTCCGGTACCGAGGACATCTCAAAGTTCACGACATGGGGCAGTTGATCGATATCCAGGCCACGGGCCGCGATATCGGTGGCTACCAGCACCCGCACCTTACCACTTTTGAACTCTGCCAGGGCACGGGTACGGGCGCCCTGACTCTTGTTGCCATGGATTGCGGTGGCGCTTAAACCGTCTTTTTCCAACTGTTGAGCCAAGCGGTTGGCGCCGTGTTTGGTGCGGGTGAATACCAGCACTTGACGCCAGTTTCGCGAACCGATCATGTGGCTCAACATCTCTCGTTTACGGTGCTTGTCTACCGGATGAACTACTTGCTCGATCTGCTCAACAGTGGCGTTGCGCCTAGCGACTTCGATCAGTTCGGGGCGGTTGAGTAGGCGGTCGGCAAGTTGCTTGATTTCGTTGGAGAAGGTGGCGGAGAATAGCAAGTTTTGACGTGCTTCGTTCCCAGGCAGTAGGGCCAGTATTTTGCGGATATCATGGATGAAGCCCATATCCAACATCCGGTCGGCTTCGTCCAACACCAGGAATTCGACCTTTGACAGGTCCACCGTCTTCTGACCGGCATGATCCAGCAGCCGGCCCGGTGTGGCCACCAGGATATCGACACCTAGGCGTAATTTAGCTATCTGCGGGTTGATCTTGACCCCGCCGAACACCACTGCTGATGTTAGTGGAAGGTGACGGCCGTAGGTCGCTACGCTGTTGCCTACCTGGGCGGCCAATTCGCGGGTTGGGGTGACTACCAGGGCTCGAATCGGTCGTCGACCGTTGTTGATGGGGTTGATGCTCAGCCGTTGCAGCAGCGGCAGCGTGAAGCCGGCCGTCTTTCCGGTGCCGGTCTGGGCGCCGCCCATGACATCCTTGCCTTGCAGGATGGCGGGGATCGCCTGGCGCTGGATAGGGGTGGGTTCACTGTAGCCCTGCTCGCCGATAGCGCGCAGAAGTTCGGCCGACAGGCCAAGGGTATCGAATGACATTGGGGTACACTCTAAGTTTTGCCCTCCCAGCGACAGCATTTGCTGGCGGGAGCCGGTCCAGGCGGGATAAGGGAATTCTTGGGTAAGCGGGAGGCCCTGACTCTGATATGGGAGGGGCAAACGGCTCAAGAGTTTTCCGATGATTCTAAAGGTGCTAACCGGTCCGGCACCCGAAGAACGCCGCAGTGTACCAGAAACTTAGCTGGTAGTCCGTTTTCTTCTCTTAACCGTAATTTCGTAATACACCGTAGTACCAATCAGCTACTCAAGTCCTGGCCTGGCAGGCCGATAGGGGAAGGTGAATGAAATAGGTCTACATTCTGCCTACCAGGAGTTCCCGAAATGAGCGACAATATCAAGCTTAACGAGTCTTTTGCGGTTCACCTCATCAAGCAGGGGATTCTTGATGAAGAAGATGCTTTGCAGGCCTTAGACCAACAAAGGCAAATGACCCAACCCATCGGCCGCATTGCCCTGGATAAGCAGTATCTGACCATGAAACAGCTCTTCGACACCCTCAGTGAACAGGCCGGCAGCCAGCTGCGTTTTGGTGAACTGGCCATCACCCTGGGCTACCTGGACAACAACCAGCTGGATGATTTGCTGCAAACCCAAAAAGACGAGAGGCCTGGCCTTTGCGAAGTCCTCTACAGCCTGGGCATGGTGAAGAAGGGTGTCTTGCAAAAGGAACGCCGAGCCTTCCTGAAATCTTTGGAAGCCGTCCTTATTTGAGGCGAGAATTACATTGACACCTTACCATTTGCACAATTGAGTGCCTAGGAGCCTGTCGGATTTAGGACGATCTACTGCGGAAAAGCCGGATTTGGACAGATTTCCCGATCCTTTTCGTTACGCGCTACGGCTATTCGCCTCAAATGATCGAAAAACCCGTCTCAAACCGTCTTTCCCTCGCTACGATCACCTAAGTCCGACAGACTCCTAGGAAATTATCAGCTAAAGGCTCGTCTTCCCAGAATCACCATTCCCAGAATCACGATTCCCGGTATTGCCCACCATGTCACGCAGCGGGGTAACCGTCGTCTACGGATCTTTATTGAGGAAGACGATTATGCAGTCCATCAAGTCGGGATAACCGGTAAACAGGAAGCGTAGCTGCCGCGCCTTGAATACGAACGATCATTCGGTACCAGTTAGGGAAATTATTTAAATCGCATTCCTTAGCTGGCAGTCCGTTTTCTTTTCTTATTGGTTTTATGCCCGCCTTTCTTTTTTCCGGCTTGTTCCATCCGTGAGATATTTAGCCGTTGACCGCATACCCAGGCCTTTCTGAGATCCTGAAATACCTCATTTGGCATACCTTTGGGCAGGTCGACTAGGCTGAATTCGGTGTGAATATCGATATGTCCGATGTGTTGGGCATCCAGCCCCGCCTCATTGGCAATGGCGCCGACGATATTACCGGGTTTGACCTCATGCTGATGCCCCACTTCGATACGAAACTGCTCCAATCCCTTGGCGGGCCGGGTGGGCCGAGTCTGCGGCTTTCGCTGATGAGGTTTAGCTCGTTCCTGGCGTGGTTTTCGCTCGGCTCTAGCACGGGAGGCGGGCTTTTCCGGTTTCAGCAACAACTGCCGATCACCGATGGTCATCTTGGCCAACGCCGCGGCGATCTCCAGTGCTGGGACATCATGCTCCTGCTGGTATTGTTCCACCAGACTCTGCATGAAATCCAGTTCACCGGCGGCCAAGGTATCGCTGATGCTCTGTTTGAAATTGGCGATTCGTTTGTTGTTGACCATCTCGGTGGAGGGCAGTTCCAGCCGCTCGATCTTTTGCCGGGTCGCCCTTTCGATGGCGTTGAGCATCCGCCGTTCCCGGGGGGCGACAAACAGGATGGCATCGCCCTGGCGACCTGCTCTGCCGGTGCGGCCGATGCGATGAATATAGGCCTCGGCGTCATAGGGTATATCGTAATTAACCACGTGACTGATGCGCTCCACATCCAGACCGCGGGCGGCTACATCGGTGGCAACCAGGATATCCAGTGAGCCTCGTTTCAGGCGTTCGATCATCTGCTCCCGGTGTTTTTGCGCCATATCACCATTCAGCGCCGCGGCCGCATAACCTCTGGCCTCCAGCCGCTCGGCCAGCTCCGCGGTGGCGATCTTGGTACGCACAAACATGAGTATGGCTTCGAAGGGTTCTACTTCCAAGATCCGGGTCAGCGCGTCAAGTTTGTGCAAACCGCTAACCAGCCAGTAACGCTGGCGGATGGTGACGGGTGTGGCGGTGCGGGTCTTGATGGCGATCTCTTGCGGGTCATGCAGATAACGCCGCGCGATGCGCTGGATTTCTTTCGGCATGGTGGCCGAGAACAGCGCCATCTGACGTTGCTCCGGCGTCTGATCTAGGATCCATTCGACATCGTCGATGAAACCCATACGCAGCATCTCATCGGCCTCATCCAACACCAGCGCCTGCAGGGTATCCAGCTTGAGCCTGTCCTTGCGCATATGATCCATCAACCTTCCCGGAGTGCCGACAATCGCATGCACGCCCCGCTTTAATTGCCGAATCTGTCCGGTATAATCCTGGCCGCCATAGATCGGTAGCACGTGGAAGCCCTTGATATGGGAGGCATAACGCTGAAATGCCTCTGCCACCTGGATCGCCAGTTCGCGGGTTGGCGTGAGCACCATCAGCTGTATTTGCCGGCGATCGATGTCGAGTCGCGACAGCAGTGGTAAGGCAAAAGCGGCGGTTTTACCGGTGCCGGTGGGGGCGTGTCCCAGCAGGTCCAGACCCTTCAACAGATGGGGAATAGTTTGGGCCTGAATCGGTGTGGGAGTTTCATAGCCAACCTTGTCTAGCGTGGCCAATAGCGGGGCAGGAAGGTTCAGATCGTGAAAACTGGGGGTGGAGGGGCTGGTGTCGCGCATGGGGCGTTCCTGGTAAGGTGGAAACTTGATCTTGGCGTGGTTGGGCAGCGCAGTATAATGCTCCTCCTAGTGATTACAATATCCCCGGCGAACGAATTATGAATTCAAAACAGATTTGGGTCGATGCCGATGCCTGTCCGAAAGTCATCAAGGAGATCCTGTTTCGAGCTGCTGAGAGGGTGGGTGTGGCGGTGATATTGGTTGCCAATCAGCCCCTTCAGGTTCCTCGATCCCGCTATATTCGCTCGATTCAGGTAGCCGCCGGTTTTGATGTTGCAGATAGCCACATCGTGCAACAGGCGCAAGCGGGTGAGTTGGTAATAACCGCGGATATTCCGTTGGCCGCTGAGGTGATCGCCAAAGGCTGTCTGGCCTTGAACCCCCGCGGCGATCTTTACACCGAAGATAATATTCGCCAGCGTTTAAGCATGCGGGATTTCATGGATAACTTACGCAGTAGCGGAGTGAATACCGGGGGACCGATGGCCTTCAGCAAGGCCGATCGCCAGGCCTTTGCCAACCAGTTGGACCGGTTGCTGGCTAAGGAATGCGAATGAAATAACATCCCTAACGTCCTGGAGCCCTGTGACTATCTGCGCTACGTTTTGAAAGAACTCCCCAAGGCGCAAACTCCGGAGCAGATCGAAGCGTTATTACCCTTCAATCTGGAGGGTGTAACCCGTCTTCCGCACCCAATTAAGCCACCTGCGCTATGCCGTTATAGTCACTATCATTAACGGCACATCGTGGATAGAGGTGGTGATTTTCCTGCCGAATATGAAACTTCATATATTCATCCCAGTCGCCATTCAAAGAGATGCAGCGCAATCCCAGCATGGCTTGAGCCCCTGGCAGAGTCCAACGCATCCCAGAGCGCTCCATGCGATCTTTGACTACATGTCGACAGGCTCCTTCGATCACTCCCGTGGCAATCGGATAGCCTGCAACTAAGTATTGGTCATAGCGCATGCGCTGGGCATTGTTCTCAAAATAGCCGCAAATTGTCTCTAGTATTTTGAGTCTTTTTGCTGATAATCCATGCAGGGTGCCCATCGCTTTGAATCCACGGATTACCGCTTTGACTTCGCCTTTGAGTATCCGCGCCACGCGGGGTTTAACAAAACCGATCAGCTTTTCGGCTTCGACACCGGGATGGAATACCGCCGCGGCCTTCCAAACATAAGACGTCGCATGAAGCAGATCGAGTATCTCGATCACTGAGGCCTCTGCAAGATGTTCGCAGCCTGCCTCCCACAGCGATCTCTGCCCGTCCATCAACAATACACTCGGACTTTGCCCTTGGGGGTTGCGCTGTCGATGTTCATCGGCCAACCAGCCAAAGATCTCTTCATAGGCAGGCTTGAGGGTGTCGAACTCATCTCGTCTGAGGCTGGTGCGAATATATTTGCACAGCGGTTTAGGGCGTAAAGCCGCCTGCTCTTGCTTGTCCCGAAACAATGCCTCAACTACCTGCTCAGGGGTGCGAACATAAGGGGCTATCGTATAAGTTGAACCGATCACCGCCATCTTCTTGCGCCCCTTCTTCTGCTTATCCTTGGCATCCTGTTCGCCACACATCGTAGCTTGGCAAGCATCAATGCGCGCTTGCCTCTGATTGGCCACCGCACTCGCCTTGCGTATCACTACCCCCTTGCAGTCCACCGTGACCACCACGATCTCTTTGCCTTGGGCCTCAGGGGCTGGTGCGCGATCTTCCCAATACTCGGGCACCGACACCGCGAGTTTGGTATTGTTGCGTTCTAGACTGTTGATCGACTGAGAAATACCTAGAATTCTCTGCAGTACTGCACTGACCTGATTGTAGGGCATCTCCACTGCTAACGACTGATTCCAATCCTGCAGCAGATAAGAGAATTCGCTCTGGGGCAGCTGTAGCTGCTCATCCAAGGGCACGTATTCGATCTTCTGCCCCTCGCGGCTACCATAGACCACTCTGTCAAGGGCATACTCACCAAACACGCTTTGATACGCTTTACGGTGAATGCAATCCAAGCGGTTCAATTGCCCCACCTCAGGCAGTTCCACTGTCTCGCCCTGGTCCCCGTTGCCATATAACTGAAAATACATCCTCAATGCGCGACGCCCTATCTGCATGACCCAACGAAAAATACTATGCTCCACTTCATGGGCTGCTCGCTTTTGCTCAAAGGCCTCCTCCAACACATTGACCATCGTCTTGACTTGATCCACTAGGGCCTGTGCATTGATAGCTGTAGAAATTTCGTTCATGATGCTCACTGGAGTAGACTCCTGGGGTTAGTTTGGTCTCTAACTTCCCTTTTGTAAGGGTATATAGGGAGTCTACTTCTTTAGGCTTTTCCTCTCCAGATCCGCTTCCAGGGGCGCGGGCGACGGGTTACACCCCAATCTGGAAGCTGAGAAGATAAGGGAATCAATCGATCTGCGATAGGGTGGGGTTTGTTGAACGCAGACCAAAAGCTTGCTGAATTGACAACTTTCCAGCTTTCAATTAGCTTGCTTGTTTATTAGAAATAATTTTTTATGTTTCTTCTATTCCAGCGCAGTAAGGCGAATTGTTGAATAGGAACGTTGCTGGTTCATAGCCGAGGAAATATATGGACGAATTGCAAGACAACCTACTATACCTTTCTATTGCTATTTTACTGGTTATACTCAACGGTTTTTTTGTTGCAGCGGAGTTCGCGCTTGTGAAGGTGCGTGGAAGCAAGCTTGAGGAAATGGTAAGAGCAGGGCGACCATTCGCAAAGACAGCGCTTTGGCTTAATGATCATTTGGACGATTCGCTGTCTGCGTGTCAGTTAGGTATTACAATGGCATCACTTGCTCTGGGGTGGGTTGGGGAGCCTGCTTTCGCGAGGTTGCTGGAACCGGTGTTTCATGCAGCGGGCATTACCTCTCCTGCGGCTCTTCACACCACTGGTTTTTTTGTCGCTTTTCTAATCATCACGTCGTTGCACCTCGTTATCGGAGAACAAGGACCTAAAATTTATGCGATTCGTCGCCCTGAGGTCATGATCTTATGGTGCGCTGTGCCATTGAAGTTTTTCTATGTATTGTTTTACCCTTTTTTGATCGCGTTGAGCACAACGACTTCCAAGCTTTTACAGCTGGTTGGTATCGAAGGTGCTTCTGAGCATGATACACCGCATACTGAGGCAGAAATCCGGACTCTCATTCGCCAAGCGGTAACTCACGGGGAATTGAGCAATAGTGAACATCAGCTGATTCAAGGAGTATTCGAGTTTGACGATATGATTTGTCGCCGAGTGATGGTCCCGCGCAGTGATGTTTCATACTTCCGCGTAGACCAGCCTCCGGAAGAGTGTCTTGAGATGGTGCGGCAGAAGAAACACACGCGATACCCACTCTGTAAGGAATCGTTAGAAAATGTGCTAGGGATTGTACATATCAAGGATCTTGTTGGGGTTGATTGTAAGGCACAAACCGTTGATCTTTCAGAGTTTGCTCATCCTCCGCATCATGTTCCAGAGACGATCCCGATTAGCCAACTGCTAAAACATTTTCAAAAGACACATCAGCTGATGGCCATTGTAGTAGACGAATACGGAACGGTTGTGGGTGTCGTTACTTTAGAGAACGTGTTAGAGCAAATCGTCGGTTCTGTTGAAGACGAGTTCGACGCCGAAGCCCCGTGTATCGTTCGTGATCGAGACAACCAATTCCTAGTCCAAGGCGCCACATCCTTGGAACTCGTTAACCAATGGTTCAATCTCAAATTAGAGGCGGTAGATGTTGATACGCTAGCTGGCATCATGCTAGAACGCGTGGACCGGCTGCTACGTGTTGGTGACAAGGTAGAATTGGATGGAGTAGTTGCAGAGGTCATCGAAGTCGTAGGCACACGTGTTGTACAAGTTAGGGTGACAGTCCCGAAATCTTCAGTTTCAAACAATATGCCTGCAGAGGATAAGTAAAGCTCACGGAGTCATTAGGAGTCTGTCGGACTTAGGTGATCGTAGCGAGGGCAAGACGGTTTGAGACGGATTTTTCGATCGTATGAGGCGAATAGCCGTAGCGTGTAACGAAAAGGATCGGGAAATCTGTCCAAATCCGGCTTTTCCGCAGTAGATCGTCCTAAATCCGACAGGCTCCTAGAACATCGAGTGTATTTAATAGATGATTTCAGACCAAAGGTAGGCTACCGAAATACACTTGACCACCACTGGCATTTCCTTCAATGCTTAATATATCACCCTCCTCGACAATGGTTGGTTGCTGATGTGATGCGATTGGCCGGAACACTGCGCAGTGTCGCTGGACTTCAATATCCATTTCTGTAACCCCAAATACAGCATGAATGCCGTGTTGACTGGCTATTAACGAGGCATGAGAAGTGCGTGTCCCCAATTGGATCAACCAACCTTTTGCATGTTGCAACATTTTAGGAATGTCATCTACACCCGGTGAATGCAGCAATAGCACGATGCCATCCAAAACCTGATTACCCGCTTTTAGATTAAATTGCGTTATTTTCTGATTAAGCTCGGCAAAATCTGAGTTGATGAAACCCACCATACCGCGATAACCGCCACCGGAGACACCAATACCCCGCGCAATGGGGGTATGATTTTGACGCTTTAAGGGGGGAAAGACATGCCGTTGTAAAATTTCGTTACGTGTTTGTAAGAAAAACAGATTGCCCTGTTCAGTGGTGAACTCAATGTCCTGCGGGGCGTTGAAATAGCGATCTATTTTACGCGCAGCGCGTTTAATCTGACTGTAGAGCTGTGGATAGTTTGCCCTCATCTGTTCAGGGATAGAATATATTGAATCGCGCGTGACAAAAGATGCTACCAAATCATGACCTTGGGCGTTTTTTTTGTATTCGCCGTTGAGCTTGAAACGGTTATTTTGCCGGTCCCGGCTAAAAACCACGCCCGTCAAGGAATCTTGTTGAGGATTGTTGCTGGTGTTTCGAAGATTGCCAAAGCGCATGCGTTGAACGATTACGCCCGTATCCCAATGGTGGGACAGTTCATCGTATTCACGATATTGCGTTGCCGCAACACAATTCCAACTGGAAAATACCGTTTGAATCGCCGTTAGCAGGGCTTCATAGGGATTTGCTAAAATACGCGCCAGCGCTTCTCCAAAGCCATTTTGGCGTATGACTTGTTTGTATTCTTCGGCAACACGACGCATCGACTCTGGAGAGAGATGTTCCTTTAAGGTGACGCGTTCGCGCACTTTAAGGCGGCTAATAATAGGATCGAAGTGAGTGCATTCCATGCCCCATACGCCAGCAGCGTAGTCGCGCAAAAAAAGCCTTAAGCTGTCATACGCAAACCAGGCATCACCGGTGGATTGAGCCAGGGCATCTGCAATTTCGTTGTTGATGCCGATATTAGGTATCGTGGTCATCATTCCGGGCATGGAAATCGCACTGCTGCTTCTTAGTGACAGCAGTAAGGGAGATTTTGGATTGCCAAACTGCACCTTCTGTCCGCTTTGGGCAAGCGCTTGTTCTAGTTGGAAGAGCCAATGTTTAGTGTGTTCGCGTAAAAATGCGTCAAACTGGGTTTTACCCATTTTGCGAGATCGTACACCTAAACTGGCGGGCAATGCGAATCCTTCCGGGATTGGCAGGCCCAATGCAGCCAGATGGGCTAAATTCAAACTTTTGGAGCCATATATTGCGCGTGCATCTGCGGTTTTCGGCAACGCTGAAGTGCCCGGTTTTACACCGAAGTAAAGCGGTGTTACAGAGGGGGTATCGATTGATGATTCAGAAAATAAGCGTTGATCTCCCTGGGCATTCAAGCAATCAGTCATTTCTAGATCTAGTATTTCTGCAAGCTGCAGTGCACGATGTAGATCCAACTCGCTGCGACGTAATATTCCACCTACAAACTGATCTACCTTAAATTCATCATATTCAGTAATCTTCATGGCAACATCACGATATTGGGCCAGAAGCCTGTGGGCGACTTCCTGATGTTCCTTAATAAAAAGCCTGATTAAATCATGCACCTGACTGGTATAGAGTCGGGTCCTGCCAGGCCCCATGTGCTGATATAGTTCTGTCAGAGTAAGGCTGATCAAACCGTAGGCGCCCAGTTGCGCGACTAATATGCCCAGCACGTTGAGTTTAGCGGACAAATATTCCACTGAGCTGCATTGCCACTCATCAAAAAGCGTACCCAGACGCAGATAAAGTATGCGTTCAATATCTTCGTCCAGCATCATCAGCTGGGAGCGTGTGCTGGGATCTGAACTTGCAAAAAATGCGTTTCTGAGCGCCGTCCTAATTGGGCCGGATAAACGTACCGCATGCAGCACATCACCTGCGTTCAAAGCCTGTTCCAAAGCACGTATCGCGCGCTCCGTGGAGGGTTCTTTATTGGGCAGAGAATGATAGGTTTGGGCATAGTCGCTGGGATCGTGGTTGATTACGTTGCGTAATTGATCTCTGAGTTCTAACAACAGTTGTTGCACATTGAGGGACCAATGGTCACCATTCAGAATCCCCTGGCGCAATGCATGATCTGATGACTCAAGGATGAAGAAGGGTAATGCTTCATTAAACTTCTGCAAAGCACCGTTAGAAAGGAATGCAAGGTAGCCCTCAACCACATCTAGATCCTGATTTGAAAATCTACCGTGAATGCGTTCACGCAGTTCGTGACTGAATTTGTTATTGAGATAATTGTCGTCCAAGGTTTCCACTGTCGACCACGCTTGAGCCAGGTCATTTCGCATACCCAGTCTCACACGAGGCAGCACTTTAATGAGTGGGCGCAGGGTTGCGAGTTGCTTGGCATCACTAACTTGGCACAGTATCTGACCTAACAGATACTGCAATCTTTCAGCGAGCTCATCCATGGTGCGCCCGCTCCTGGTATCGGAATATATTTTTCGTAACTGGATATTGGCTACCAAGTTGGTGAGGAGCGGCTCGCTGCGTTCAAAGGGCAGTATGTTTATCACTTCCAGAACCCACTCAACGCGTTCCCATCTACCTATTTTGGCATTGGTGGTTAAGCATGTTATGAGCTGTGCAAGTACAGCATGGGCCGTTGTTTCTTTGGATTGCGCAAGATGCGCAATGGTTGCGCTAAGAATGCCTTGTGCAGTGCTTGCGGTCTTGTAATAGTTGACAAATGCGAGTGGAATGATCAGCCGTGCTGTGGCTTCGATAATTTCTAAGTAACCCAGTTTTAAAATGTCGTGATTGAATTCGGCGAGTTCAATGAGGAATCGATCATCCAATAGTGTGGGGGTTTCCTGTAAATGAGTGCTAATCGCCTGTAATTGAGTTTGTGCGTTTCTGATAGATTGTGCTTGTTGCATTCGTTTTTGTTGAACAATGACTGATGGATTTAGAGGGGCATGTTGTTGCATACCGAAATTTATCACTAGTGTTCCGTTAACTTCCTAACACATGGGGCATAAGGTGTTGATTGCATAGAATATTTTAATGGCATGATTCATTGGAGGCATGGCTAAGTGAAATATAATGAATTCAACAAGTTACATCCCTTAACGGGACAGCAATGGAAGTTTCTACTTGTTCTAAAATGTACCACAGGGCTGAACTACGCTAGTCAGTGAGGATGCCAGGGCCTATGGGGACTTCTACAAAGACCAAACATTGAAGCGAAATCATGCCTCGCAATACAAATATTTTCCACTACAGGAGACAGCATGACCTATTTGGGCATAGTTCTATAAAGAGCCGCACCCAAAAACAACCTGCTGCTCTAAACATGAAAGCATGCATGATATTGTCATTGTTTATAAACTACTATGATTTTGGGATGAATATATTAGGCTATGTCACCGTTAGTTGTTGAAAATCCCCTAGTGCCGCTCTCAGAAAGGCACCTGGTGAGATGTTGTGATGTTGCTCCAAAGCCTGTCGCCAACCAAGATAATTCGGCAGGTATTTGGTAGCTACACCATGGAAGCGATGCAACCACGACTTCAACCGGCTGTGATAGGCATTGACGTTCTGAATATGGTAGGCGCCGTTGATGATGCGCTGTCCCTTACTCAGGTTAACCGCTACATGAGTAATGTGCTCTGTCTTACAGAAAGCGCTATAGGTGGGATTGCTGTCGCTGATCAACACGGCATCGGTATTGAGCACGGGTTTTGAATGCTCGGTCAACTGCGCTTTGCTCATTGCCCCTTTACCGGTGACTTCAACCAGGGTTTGCCCCGCGCGGTCGCGGGCCACCAGCACGCACACCTGCTGCTTGGACAGCCCCCTTTTCGAGGCGCTGGCGCCGCGTTTATGAGGGCGGCGGGTGAGTTGGCGATGGCCCTTGTCGGATTCGAGCAAGTAAGTTTCGTCGGCCTCGGTAATGCCCTGTAGGGCATCAGGGCGATCACGCTTGAGCCAGCTGAGAAAACGATGCCGCCAGCGCAACGCCGTGTTACGGTGAACACCGACCTCAACGGCTGACTGGCGCAGTGGCAGTGAGTGGATCATGGTTTCCAGGTAATCGAGCCATTTGGACCGATGGCGCAGCCGAGCCAACGGGGTGCCGGTAAGCGCATTGAACGTTCTATGGCAGGTGCGGCAACGGTAGCGCTGAAGCCCAAGGGCTGAGCCGTGACGATACAACTTGCTGTGTCCGCAGTGCGGACACACTCCAACACTATCGAAGTGACTTTCGATCAACTCGAAGGCCTGGGAGGTGTCCGAAAACTCAGCCAGGGCAATAGATAGTGTTTTACGTTGATAATGATCCAATTGGTGGATCGCTTTGATTAAATCGGAGAACCCGTCTGCTTTCATGACCACCTCCATCTTTATCTCTAACGATTTAGACGAAGGCGCTTGACAGAAATTCAACAGCTAACGGTGACATAGCCATATATTATGACTGTAGTCTACATAGTCAAATCAGCATTTAAGCTTGCGAGATTTCAAGGGCACCTTCCGAAGTAGCGGAGTGAATATCTTCGGGACAATAGGGACAGGTCTTGCCTTTAGACTCTTCCCAGTTAACACGATAATGATCGTCTCACTGCATGCGACCTTTCGGGATCATTTAGTGATTGATCGTGGCGTAGTGAGGACGGACTAAACATCCGGCTTCATAATTAAGGGCGATGAATAACGCGGTTCAAGCTGCCCCTGGCAGATCAGTGTATACACTACCAGCGCCGGCTGGTATTGGAGCCTTAGTGTGAATCCGTCGTGATTGGAAAAGCCCTTCTCTTGCCGTAGAGCATAGAACGGCCATTAAGCACATTGAGCTGCCTTCGATTAGAAAGTAAAATTGGGGCGATTAGTCTTGAAAAGCTATAGAATTTGGTTTCCTAGACTTATTTGTACACGAGAAAGAATGGTGTTATCTAAAGTTCGAGAAAAGCGTTATTAGTCAGTACACAAAGGAGAATAAAAATGAAACCTGCGCAAAAAATCTTAAGAGGCATCTTGTTGACAACCTTGTTAATATTGATCTCGAATCATGCATTAAGTGCAGACTCGTCTCCGAGAGGTTCAATTACTGGAGGGATTGCTCATGAGGCTCCGCCCTGGTTCAAGGAAAGTTTTCTTGAGATAGTTGACGATGTCGACGAAGCAAGCGAAGAAGGCAAACATGTTTTGCTGTTTTTTCAACTCAATGGTTGTCCGTACTGTGCTCGTATGCTTGAGGAATCCTTTAAAACCGAACCGTTAACAAGTTTTATCCAGAAGCATTTCGATAGTATCGCTATCAATGTCCAGGGTGATCGTGAAATTGCTTACAATGAAGAAATCTCGGTTACTGAGAAAGAATTGTCTGAGATCCTTAAGGTCCGCGCGACACCAGCAATCGTTTTTTTAGATGAAAACAACAACACTGTGGTTAGAGTTAATGGCTACCGTGCGCCCGAACGTTTTCAATATGTACTTGAATATGTCTCAAGTAAATCATACCAGAGCACGGGCCTTGCCGATTTTTTACAGGCTAAGCTCAAGCGAGATGTATACAAGCTTAGAGATAACCCATTGTTTACTCAACTCACCGATTTATCGTCTGTAAAAGGCCCTTTGATGGTGATAATGGAGGATGGAAGTTGCTACGACTGTAACGAATTTCATGACGGTATTCTGGCGCACCCACAGGTGCAAAAGGAAATTTCACCATTTACAATCGTTCGTCTGGACGCTGATTCCGATCAGATGATTATTGGTGTTGACGGTAAGTCAACCACTCCCAGGGAAATGGCAAAAAAGCAAAATATGTTTTATCGTCCTGGTGTTCTCGCGTTTAATCAGGGTCAGTTAATCAGGCGTCATGATAGTTTGACATTTCCGCATCATTTCAAGGAATCGATGCGTTTTACCGCCGGCGGATTCTATAAGAAGCAGGATTACCGCAGTTATTCTGAGTTGCGCACCGAGGAACTGCTTTCTCAGGGTGTAACCATTGACTTGGGAAGGCCAAAGATGGCTAAGTAAGTTAGTCTTCATTTAGCAAATATTCTGGAATTATATTATTAATTCCAGAAGAGCATGGGGATTACTTTTCCATTTCTTGAATGTCAGTTTGGATCTGAACTAATACAATTTAGTACCCGGAGGAAACTCTACTTGACCCCGTTAGGCCTGCCTGTTGAAGAGATTCTGGATACTCTTAGGCAACGCTTAACTGTGTCAGATGAAGTTGTGCTGGAAGCTCCACCGGGTGCTGGTAAAACCACTCTCGTTCCACTGGCACTTTTACACGAGCCATGGCTGGCGGGTAAAAAAATACTGATGCTGGAACCACGTCGTATCGCTACAAAATCAGCGGCTTTTCGTATGGCGAGCCTGATCAATGAAACCCCCGGCCAGACTGTTGGTTATCGAATGCGACTGGAGTCAAAAACAGGCAGGCAAACCAAAATTGAAGTCATCACCGAAGGCATCCTAACCCGAATGCTACAACAGGACCCCTCGCTGGAAGATGTGGGACTGGTGATCTTTGACGAATTTCATGAGCGCAACCTGGATTCCGATCTGGCCCTGGCTTTGTGCCTGAATGGACAGAAACTTTTCCGTGATGAACAACATTCCCTAAAAATACTGGTCATGTCTGCCACGCTTGATAGTGATGCGATTGCTTTGTTATTAAACAATGCGCCGATAGTAAAAAGTGAAGGCAAAGCATACCCGGTAGAGGTGATCTTTGGCCGCGCTAGTCAAGTCAGGGAGAGAATTGTTGATCGAATGGTGGTTACGATCAAACAGGCGCTGGAAGACAATCCAACCAGCAGTGTGCTTGCTTTCCTGCCAGGGCAGGGCGAGATTCACCGTACCACAGAAGCACTTTCAGACTGGTTGCTAGATAAAAAAATTAAGGGTATCCATCTGCGTCCGCTGTTTGGGAATCTTTCGATTGAAGATCAGCAAAAAGCCATCGCACCACTGTCAGGCAAACAAGCCAACGACCAGAAAATCGTGCTGGCCACCAATATTGCTGAAACCAGTCTTACGATAGAAGGTGTTGATGTAGTAGTGGATTCCGGTCTAGTGCGTGAAGCCAGGTTTGATCCGGCCACAGGCATGACGGGATTGCATACGGTTAAGATTTCAAGAGCTTCCAGTATCCAGCGCATGGGGCGTGCTGGTCGATTAAAAGCAGGAAAATGTTATCGCCTCTGGTCTGCTGATCAACAGCAACAGTTGGCCCCTCATAGTACGGCAGAAATTTTTAAAGCTGACCTTGCCCCCTTAGTTTTACAGTTACTGCAATGGGGAGTGGACGATCCTTCGGAACTGAACTGGTTGGATCAGCCACCCAAAGGGCCGTGGCAGCAGGCCATGGATTTATTGATTTCACTGGGAGCGATAGAAAGAAAAAGCAATGGTCTGGTTCTCACGGTTCATGGTCAGGCCATGACTTTGTTGCCTGTGCATCCGAGACTTGCTCATCTACTTTTGTGTGGTGCCGAAGTCGGTGGTAGTAAACCGGCTACATTATTAGCCAGCTTGTTGTCCGATCGAAATCCTTTTAGTCGTGACAACCCGGATATTAGTCATCAGATGGATGTTCTATCGGGTGAAACCCGTTGCCCTTCTCAGCATCATGGCTGGTTACGAAGAGCTCAACAGTTGGCTCGGCAATTCGAAGAGCAACTGTTTAAATGTAAAATTCCAAGAAAAATATCTCATCCGCTTAGTAGTGATCAAGTTGTCGGATATTTACTGGCTCGCGCCTACCCGGATCGTATAGCTCGACAACGACACTCGGGTGGATATCAACTGGCTAATGGCCGAAGTGCCGGTCTCGTGGGTCAGCATCACCTGGGCAATAACCGTTGGCTAGCCGTCGCCGAAGTGTCTGCTATTTCTGGCGGCAAGGGAGACACAATTCGTTCGGCTGCCAGGCTCGATGAAGATCTTTTCTCCAGCCTCCTGAAGGACACTGTTCGAACTGAGGCTGTGGCTGACTGGGATAAAAAAAGCAGTCGATTTATTGCTGAAGAGCAGCGAAAAATCGGTGCACTGATGCTGCAGAGCACTTCGTTAAATACAGTGCCGGCTGCTGCAAAAAGAGCGGCATTGATTAAGCATATTCGAAAAGAAGGACTTAATATATTGCCCTGGAAATCAGAACACCATCAATGGTGTGCAAAAGTCATTCTGGTTTGCTCAATCGAAAAAGATAAAAACTGGCCAGATGTCAGTGATAATAATTTATTGGAAAATATCGAAGACTGGTTAGCACCTTATCTGGATAAAGTGAATCTTTTACAGGATTTTAAAAAACTGAATTTAACCGATATATTTAATGTGATGTTGCCCTGGGAAAAACAACAGCGATTGAACAAGCTGGCACCAAAGCGATTAAAGGTACCTTCAGGATCAAGTTATGCTATTGACTACACTGAATCTCCTCCGGTGTTGGCTGTAAAGTTACAGGAAATGTTTGGCTGTGAAAAAACTCCAACAGTCGTGGAAGGTAAAGTACCGTTAGTGGTACATTTATTAAGCCCGTCTGGTAGACCGTTACAAATTACTCAGGATCTCGCCGGATTCTGGAGAACGTCTTACCATGATGTCAAAAAAGACATGAAAGGTCGGTATCCCAAACATCCCTGGCCGGATGATCCGTTGGTGGCGATAGCCACGGGTAGAGTTAAGAAGCGAAGTTAAACTACCGGGTAAGATCCCCGGCTGAAATTTTTAATCGGTTAACAACAAATCAACCAGATATGCCGCTTTCTTTCCACTCGTTTAAATACCAGATTTAATCATAGCTCTTCTCGACGTCCTAAAACTAGGAACCTATTATTAGGCGAGCCTCGCCTATTTTTTAGTAGATCTGCTCCCTTCACTGCCTCCACTATTTATTTCAGCCCGCAAGGCCTTCAACTCACTCCGCAACTCCCGCATTTCAGCCAGCATTTGCGCCGTCTCATCTTGAGCCTCGGACACCGCCGCCGCTGGGGATTGTCGGCTTTCTTCTTCTCTATCACGCGTGTGCATGGACTGCATCGTGTCAATAATGATACCGATGAACAGATTCAGCATAATGAAGGTGGCGATCAGAATGAAGGGGACAAAGAACAGCCAGGCATGAGGCTGAACCTCCATCACCGGCCGTACAATACCCATGGACCAACTTTCCAGCGTCATGATCTGGAACAAGCTGTACATCGACTCCCCAATACTGCCAAACCACTCGGGAAACATTTCACCAAACAGGCCTGTGGCCATCACCGAAAACACGTAAAACAGTAGCAGCATCAAGATTGCCAGGGAGCTGATACCCGGCACTGCAAGCACCAACGCCTCAACGATGAAACGCATCTTCGGCACCATCGATATCAGCCGGAGCACACGTAGCACGCGCAGGGTTCGCAACACGGCCAGGGGACCGCTGGCGGGGAACAGCGCAATACCGATGACGAGGAAATCAAACACATTCCAGGCTCGGTGGAAAAACTCGAGCCTAAAGCTGAATATCTTGATCAACAACTCGATGACAAATATCGTGAGCAGCGCTTGGTCTACCCGATGAGCAAGGTCGCCATAACGCTCCTGAAACGGAGTGTAGGTCTCAAGACCCAACAGGATGGCATTGATCATGATCAGAACAATGATCACCATCGATATACGATCGGATTCGATCCAACGGCCAAGTTGATTTCGCACAGACTGCATAGGCTTTCAAAACTCTCTCGCCACACCCAATGGCGGGCCGTAGCGAGTCTACATATAGATGGGATAGTCGTAATAGCTGAGGAAGACCAACCTGACAACAAACCGCACACATGCAGCCGAACCTGCCTGCGGGAGCAGCCTTTACGTGCAGGCGCCGCCAGGCGTTCACAAAGCAGCAGTCCATGGAGGGAAAATAGCAGCATCGAGGGGCTCGTACTGCTGCCCGCTTTCCGCCAGGGTACTGATCTCAAGTATTCGGGTAGGATAAACACCCTTCCCCCTAAAGTCCACGGATAGCTTCGGTGTCTTTCAGTTAATCGGCAACGATCCCGGTGACGGCATTGAGCGCAGTCTTGGAGGGACAGCAGCCGTTCACCTCGCTAAGCTGCCCATACCGGAAGAGACGTTTACCACTCGGCCTTGGTTATTCAACCGTACTTTGTCTGTCGGATATAGGCTGCTACACTGAAGAAAAAACGGCATCAATCCCGATACGAGGGGCTGCCGGTCTCTATGTGACGACCCAAGTATTATATCCTGTGAGCGATTACTCATATTTAGACTATTGGGGCAAAGCACGGCCAGGAAATGACACCGATCCTCAGTTTCATCTATTAGCGTATCACGTCTTGGCAAATCACGGAAAGCGATGATCCCGTGCTGGTGCTGGAGTCCGGGCGTCCTGATTTTGATGGGGCGTTGATGCAGTTCTTGATTGGTTTGTTGCAGACGGCTGCACCACCGCCGAATCATGACCAGTGGATTGATTGGTTGGAGGAACCACCTACGCCGGAGATACTAAAGAAAAAGTTTTTGAAATTTGAAGAGGTATTCGATCTGGATGGTGACGGGCCTAGATTCATGCGGGAATATCCTGAATTCGTATAATAAGTTTGATGCTAATACCAAAAAGATATCCGAATTACTTATCGAGGCTCCAGGTGGCAATACCTTGAAAGAAAATAGAGACTATTTCGTCAAACGTGGCGAAGTGAATTGCCTATGTTTCCCTTGTATTGCAATGGCACTTTTTACATTGCAGACTAACGCGCCGAGCGGTGGAGCGGGGCATCGCACCTCTTTCGGCAGTGGCCGATCCAATTCCGGATAATTTTCAAATTGACCCATTTACCAGCAATCCGCCGCAGGCAGCGTGCCACTTACACCTCTGGCACCAAATTGATTCAGCGTAAAGTTTCCGCAGTCGTCATGGATCTGTGCGCCTTGGGCTTGTGCGGTTATCGCATAGGCCGTACATGATGCGGCACCGCCAACGCCATCAGCGGCGCAACCGGGGGGTGTACCGGTAACAGTGACGAGGTAATGGCTATTTGGGGTTGGCTGGTTGTTATTGGCGTACCCGAGAGTGGTCATGTTTTGTCCATAGCTGTTCGGGCTTTGGCTGGAAAATACTTGTTCTTGGCGACTTGCAGCTTCGAGTACCAAGGCCTTGGCCTCGGCACGGCGGGCCTTGAATACACTACTTTGGTAGCTGCTATAGGCCATGGATGCAATGATGGCCAGAACTGCGACCGCGATCATGAGTTCGGTCAAGGTAAAACCGCGTTGGGTAGATGCCGGTGAATATTTCACCAGGGTACCTAAATTTTCATTGATGGGTTGCAGCCGACGGCTTGAGAGGCCTGATTCGATTCACGATACCCTTTAGCCGCCCGCCTTGGCCTAAACGGCGTTCGCCGTAGATCATTACTTTCATGCCGGGTTTCAGTGCCAGGGCATGGTGTCTTTTTTGCCTATAGAGGTCTGATACTAAGGCAAGGTCAAGCGCGTAACTGTCACCATTGTTTAGGGTAACGATCATATCTGACAGATTCAGGTCTTTGAGAACGCTTAAGCGCGAAAAGCCCTGAGCTGAGGTGCTCGGTGATGAAAGCAGTAGCAATGCCAGTAAAACAAACCACTTATTTTGCCAACGCATCGTTTATATCTCTCTGATTTAACTCAGCTTCAACGTAATCCACGCCAACTCTGTCGGCCTTCTCCACGTACGTGAAAGGGCAATTTCATGACGCCTCCCACACCTGCGCTGGTGTCACCCAGCGGCAGGAGTAATTGTTTTGAGACAAATGTGGGTGTTCCTATGGTGGAGCCGACGATCTTTACGCCTTGAATGGGTTTGCTATCGACTAATTTGTAGAATGGGGCATAACCCAGCCTGCCACCGGTAAGCTTGTTGAATGCCATGATCCAACCGTCACCCCCGCTGGAACAGGCGTCGGGATTGGGAATCAGTGTGCTTGCGACGATAGTGTCACCGATAATTATCGGGTTCGCGACGATCATCTCACCCTCTCGGGTATAGGTCGTTACCGCACTGACCGTATCATCACTGCTGTTTGTCGGGGTGGAGTTGTCATCATAACTGCTGTTGCCTGCGAGCAGGTCCACATACCATCCGACCTGGGTAGACCAATTAACCGTGCTGTCGGAGAGGATTCTTTGTCTTTCCCCATGAACGGGATTGAAAAAATCGTACTGTATCGGCTGGGGTTGAAGGTTGCTGCGGGTGATGTCATAGGCGACGGTTGGTGTACCGTAGGTAGCAATGTTGGAAAAGCCGGGAAAGTGTGCGTCCCACACGCCATACATGCTGTGCTCGGTGGAGGTGTCGGCGATATTGTCGCTATCCTCGAAATATTTTCCCGTGCCTACAAACACCATCACCCCATAGGTGCGCCCTAGTGGATGGTTGTCTACCAGCACCTTGGTGGTGATGGGTTGGCGCTTTGGGGTGACGTTGGCGTCTATGGCAACGAACAGCGGTCTGATCGTGCCTGAACCGAAGTCGTCTACCGACCAATTGGCTTCAGATGTGTCAGTGAGGTCGAAGCGCCAGACATTGCCATACAGATCACCCGCGTAGACATAGTCGGTCACGACATCCCCGTCGAGATCGATCGGTGTAATATTGGCTAGCCCGTTGGGTTTGCCCCCACTATAGGACGCCGATACCCCGATACCGGTATCGAGTTTGGCCATAACAGCACCCGTCTCAACATCAAGGATATAAAGCAGGGCGTTACCCGTTGTGCTCACATTGCCATCGGCAAAGGTATTGTTAACACCGTTGCCTACCAATACACCCCATTTACCATTATGTAAGCGAACCGTATGGGGTTGACCGAAGGTGTAACCCAAGTCATCGGCGTCATATGTACCGTCATCATAGTCATCAGTGAATTCCCAAAGCACTAGACTGGAGGCATTGCCTTCATCAAAGTTACTTGGGTCGGTGATATCCAAGGCATAAACTCCCTGACCACCCGCGCCCAATCCGCCTACCAGCACGGTGTGCCAGCTGCCATTAAAGTAGGCGTCGGTCACCTCCATCTCGCCATCGGCAAAGTACTTATGCAGCCCTGCTGCACGGTAGTTAGGATCGGTCAACCGGGAAAGATAATCAAATGCCTGAGTAGGTACGTAAGCCAACACTTCACGCCCATCGTTTTGGACATCGATGAAGCTGTCATCTGTGTCGAAACTACCACTTCGAAAACCGTGAACAAACCCGTCGTTGGATCCTACGTAGACCATGTTGAGGCGAGTATGATGAGTAGACTGAAAACCGCCATATTGGGTGGCCGCCGAGTTTTCCGGTGTGGCGCCACTAAGCAGATCCATCCAACTGGCATCGGTGGGATAGTCTTTGTCGGGTGGTCCAACATAGGTGGGACTGGAATGTACGATATCGCCCAGCAGAATATCCCGATCACGCAGTGCTCCGGAATTTTGTTGTTCTTGACTGCGATCCCCGTGTAAATAGTTTAATCTGTTCTGGCCTTCAATTACCGTGCCGCCATCTTGGAGCTCTACCTGTTGGGCAGCCGTTAAATTCGTCCAACGAAAGGGGACACCGGCAGTCCCGTTGTATGTCAATACCTCCCGATCCGCGTCCCAATCCGGGACGCTGGTGCTGATTCCAGTGCTTGCACAGCTCCCCCCCGTGAGTGCACAGCCCGCGTCCCAGGCCGGGGGACAGAGTTCGCCGCGGACCTCGGTGGTGCAGCTGAGATTTCCCGCACCGTCGGAGATGGGGCGAGCTAACAGACGTCCTGACCAGTCTTTGCTGTCGAAGATGGCCTGATAGAACTGACTAAAAGAGGACACGCTCCCTGAGTTAAGGGAAAGATTGGAGGCCGAGCCCTGACGAGATTGAATACGTTGAATGATGGTGTCAAAGGCGGTTACCAGAGCATCGGGTGTCTCGGCGCTGAAAAACTGGCCACGGCTATTGATGGCGGCATGCCAAAGGTCATAGATGTTCCCCGGAACGACACCCGATCCCGTATCCGGCCAATCGGCATACCCGGTTGCCAGGGCATCGTATCCGGAGGAGTAGGTGTCGCCGGTCCAAGCAAGATTGGGTTCGGTCAAGTCGTTTGACAGACCTACTCCTACGGTAAAGCTTACCATGTGTTGCCAAGTGGCCGGATCATTCTTTGGATTCCAGTAGGGTAGAAGTGTGCTGGAGGCATCCACTCCACTGCCGTTTGAGGGATCATCGTAGGCGATGGTTTCATTAGTATTTATGGGCATGAACTTAAGGGCAGCCGAATCTGCTAGGCTAGGCCTGAGATCGGTCGACCAATATTTCGCGGCAATGTCCGCCAGTGAATCGCTATCGTCATCTTGATACGGTGGCATTGCGGTATAACTTACGCTGTCCGGTAAGGTACGAGAGCTGCCGTCGATGTTTCCGATAGTCACCGTATCGGAATTCCATCGGCCGTCGGTCATCACGATTGAGTAATTTTGGCGGCAGGCGTGGACCGGACTGCTGGTGCCTCCGGGATCCAATTCGTAGGGGCGAGAGCCGGAAAACATGTCACCGGCGCGAATCAAGGCGGTACGCAGTGGTGTATCGCCGGATGCCGGCAGGCGAAATAGCCAGTTGTAGAAGTCACTACGATGCGTGGTTTCGAACTTGGCGATACGGCTATCCCGGTTGATCGAAGACCAGCCTTGACAGGAGGTATCAAAACCATCACAGGAATGAAGGTTTTGCCAGGCAACACGTACCTCGGCAGACAATTGCATAAAGGCTAGAGACGAGGCTGAGCCCACAGCCAGATTCCTGCTGCGGTAGAAGGAATACCAGTTGGCGAAGTTCTGACGTTCATCGCTTCCGGCGGGCCCCGAAGAGCTGCTGACCACTACCCGATCATAACAATCGTTATCCCCGGCAGTACCATCACAATTTGAATTAGAGGCATCGAATAGATAGTAATCGGCTTGTAGATCGCTTGAAGCGGCGGGTGTGGTTTGTGAGGTCTCAGAGGTGCTCGAGGGGTCGTAGTGGGTGATGGCTTGATAGTTGGAAGTAAGATTTCGAGTGCCCCGACTTGAATCGAATCCGTTGATGAAGGCACTCGGCCAGCTGGTGGACAGAGACATTCCATTCTCATTGACCGGCGCGGTATAGGGAACACTGGGGTCATAGTAGAGGGCATTGTAATTCCTTGAGCGGAATCGGACTCCAGAGGTATCCAAGCTGTCAGGAACAAAGGCCCGCTGCATGCTTCCGGAATCGTCCAAGGTCAGCGCGATATTCGGTGCTACATTGGTGACTAGAAACAAGGGCTGATCGGCAATATCATATGGCGCGGCGTTGCTCCGAGTGCCGAGCAACATAAGAAAAATCCCAAAGATTAGATGAGATATTCTCAGGAGTGATTTTTGATCCAATGTAATGCCTTTAGTGGTTTATCCTAATGCCTGAAAATCTCAGTAGATCTTGCCGTACATGCTCTGGTGCACAGAGACAGCCGTATTGTTACCACCCACGCCCTGTGCGGTAACCCGGTAAAAGTAGATATTGGATTGGGTCCGCGTACCCCCTTGGCTTGCCGGTGTCAGGCTGCCGCTGAGATTTTGAACTACACCCTCTTCTAGAAAATACTGTGGATCACTTTCAACGCCTGCGCTGGAGGGTAGAGCGAGTTGTAGGGGAGAAATATTGGCATCATTCCAAAATGTATCTTCACCATAACCCTTGCTGAGTAAGGCACCGGGTATGCCATTGCCCCATACGGTAGGCATCGGGCCCGAGGGCGGGTTGAGTGGATCAATATAAGGTGAAGGATAGTTGAGTCTGTTGAGTACCCAGTTTTCGCCATTTCGCACCGCAGCGTTAGCAGCCTCGTTCGCTCTGGATTTCTCCCTCAGATTGGACGCCATGCGTTCCTGTAAGGTGACCGTGCTGATAGCGGAGACGCCCAGTATCGTGATCACCAGCAGGAATAGCAGTCCGGTAACAAGTACAAACCCTGAGGAGGTTTTAATGCCCATTATGACCTACCGGTTCCAGGTTATATTGCCTGATAGAGGCGATTGTTCAAGGCGATAAATCGTGTGATTACTCGCCGCGCTCGTTGGTCCGTACCGGCTGCCGGTCCACTTATAACGGCGCCCACCAGAGAATAAAATGCCGTGCCCGCAGTAGGCCTTACACCATCATCGCTGTGCACCATTACTGCAATGCCCACGCTGAGCACGTTGTTCCAGACACCGGCTGTAGTCACTTCACTCGCCCACAGGTACTGATCTACGGATCCATCACCAGAGCTATCCACGCCATATCGGATGGCCATGTTCTCGATATTGCTTATCAATGCTTGTATCGCGCCACCATTGACGCTGCACCTTAATGTATTGCTGGCGTTATCAATGCTAAAGGTATTGGATACCAATGCCGGGCTGGCAGATGACCCTATGGTGTTGCCGAGACAGTCGAAAAGGGTGCCGTCATTTTCAAAACTAACGGTGATCGTATCTGGAGTTGCTCCATTGCCGGTGCCAGTAATGATTGGATTAGTCGGTGGAAATACCAATAGGGGGTCTGCGCTTGGGTTTAAATGGTAACCCGCCTTAGCAATGACATTACTAAGAATGATGGTGGTAATACGTGCATTTTCTTGGAATCGCTGCAGGGTGTTCTGGGCTCGATAGGTCTTTTTATTGCCAATCATCATCTGTGTCATGCCCAGCAATATCAGCAGGCTGATCACGATTGCGACCATCACTTCAACCAGACTGAGACCTGACTGTTTATAACCAGGTTTGAAACCTGACATCGTGGAATTAATGTTGCGTGTCGTGTTAGGAGATCTCATGGAATAAATACGGTATTGAAATTACGTGTTACCGCCGCCCCTGTAATCAGGTCGTTCTCCGACCAGCTAACCAGTACAGTATAGTTGCTGGTATTGAGACAGGGATTGTCATTACAGGTCACTCTACAACTGCCGGCGGGTAAGTCATTCGCTATGATTTGCGAGATATTCCATAGATCGGCCGCGGCTTGTTGTTGACTGGTGCAAACGGTACCCGCCGTGGTGCAGTAGTTTCCTGAACCTGGATCTGCGATTGTCGTATGGCCGCCGGGTAGGGTGGTTTCAGAACTTAGATTTGCATATGAGAAGGCATTATCTATGAGTGGATTACACTGAAATGGTGGGTTTGTTGCTCCGGAGTTCATAACCCCACAGATGTTCGTACGCATCATGTCTACAAGGCTAGATACCTCTATCGTGGCGATACTACGCATGGAGGCCACATTGTTGAAATTTAGGCCGGTATTCTGTAAGGCAATAACACCCAATAAACCAATGGAGATCACCACTAGGCTGATCAAGGCCTCCAGCAGACTGAAACCTCTAGAATGGTGAACCCTCACCCTAACCCTCTCCCCAAGGGCGAGGGGATTGGTGGAGGGGGCTGAACGGTTACAATCATTGTTGTCATTGTCTTAGGCATGGATGTTTCAATTGAGGTCAGGGGCAGCTGACATCAGTGCCGCTGTCATCTTCAACAATGCCGTTACTATTGCCATCCTGAGCGAGCTGGATTCTCCCGCTCAGCTCGACCATCAGAGCCCTGGCCTTAGATGTATCTAGATGGTTGTCGCACAATCTAACGGTTCCGCTACTTATGCCTGGCCCACCGGAAAATCCATTGCGATTGAAATGGATGCGATTTGCAACATTGACAGCTCCGGTTAGGGTGTCGCGAATCGCTCCACCCTCCAGCGGTGGATAGCCCTTTACAATAGTCTCTCCAACATCGACCGCATCATTGATTGTCAGGCTATCCACGAATATGATCCAACCTTGCCCCCAGTCTCCTGCATTCGTACAGCTGCAATCACTTGGGTCGCTATCGGCCAAACAACCCTGGGTATTACTCTTGCAAACCACGATTTGTTGACCCCGCTTGATCGCCTCGCTGCGTGCAAAATTCAAACTGCTTGTAAATTCGTTGATTTCTCCCGCCAAGCGGTTAGTAGTCATCAAGTATTCATAGGATGGTATGGCGATAACTAGAAGGATCGCGACAACTGCAATCGTAGTCATCAATTCGATGAGGGTAAATCCATTCAGTCTTGCCATGGCATTCTTGATTGCAGTAAAGCCTGTAACGGTAGTTCCCCGTCTTGCGCTAATTGAGCGATATGAGGTGGTGTGATGGGTGGTGCTTGGTATGTTGATGCTGCCATAGAGGGTTTATACCCATAAGGGATAGGTTTTCAGGGGTGCACGGTGCGTCTAGTTTTCTACTACCTGTTTCTTCTCAAGCATTTTGGCAAGTTCGTTTAAGTCTCCGGCTACTTCTCCAAAGGCATCATTTTTTCGAAGCGTAAGCCGCGATGAATAATTTCCCTTCTTTAATTCGGTGATGTGACGTCGAAAGGCCCTGGTGGGTCCAACAAGTCGGTGCAAATAGGCGATTGAGATACCAATCGTTAATATGACATAGGTGATCAACAAGCAGGCGATTACGATTGCTACTGCACGGGATTGATATTCAATAATGTGACCTACTTGTTTACCAATATCACCTTGTAACATGGCAAACTCATAGAGGCCCTCGAAACCTTTATACAATACGATCCAGGTTAGCATTGCTAAAACAAAGCTCAAGGTTAAAACATAGATGGGCAGTTTTAGCTGTAGGCTAGGTTCTAATAGGAGGTTCTTAGTTTTGCGTTTGGTGTCGAATGTAGCGATTGATTTTAAAGAAACAGAGTTATTGATCACTTTGCATTCCTCTGAACCTTGTTTTTAGGGAAATGATCGTGTGTTGTTTAACACTTACGTTGACGCATTATAGAATTCGGCGTTATAGATCATTTGTCTTTATCGCTACATTTCGACAAGCAGATGAATCTGGAAGATCACCGGGCATGGAATCCGTCTGGAGTGACTTTCAAGACGTCGCACTTAGCCTGTTATCGGCTTTGTGACGGCGAGAGGATTATCGAATCCAGGGGGCAAGAGGACGAGAGAGATCACTCAACAGATCCTGGATCTGTTAGGGGGAATGCGATCTCTGATAACGAAGAACTAGAAAAGTGCGGATTTCCTGAGAAGTGGCTCCCCGGGACGGGCTCGAACCGCCGACCTAGTGGTTAACAGCCACCCGCTCTACCAACTGAGCTACCGGGGAATGTGGGGTCGAGATACTACTTTAAGATAAAGCCCTGGGTCAATAGGCTTTTAACCCGGATGTTTCATAAATTACACACGCCCTCGCTTGATCCTTGTTTCCACAAGGAATTTTTTTCAGTCGGCCGTAATCATGGATACGCCGCTCCCTCGAAAAATCCCTTGTGAAAACAAATCTCTACGCGATCATCGCGCAAATTCATGAAATATCCGGGTTAAGTGAATTTACCCTATGGGTTGAAAGAAACGGTAAAAGCCATGGGCTTGCCGTCTGACAGCAAGCCCATGTCCTCCTAATTTGCTAGGTGTCTACGGATTTAAAACCGACTTAATCCGGCTGATCGCGCCCTTGAGATTGTCCATGGAGGTCGCATACGAGATCCGGATATGCCCCGGTGTGCCGAAGGCGGTTCCCGGCACCAGCGCTACGCCGCCTTTGTCCAGCAGCAGGGCGGAGAACTGCACGTCATCATCGACGCCGTCCAGTGATTCCAGTGCCTTCTCTATATTGGGGAAGCTGTAAAACGTGCCATCCGAGGGGAGGCAATCGATGCCTTCGATCTCATTGAGCGCTGTGTACACGTATTGATGACGCTCCTCGAAGGCGCGGCACATGTCTTTGACACAGTTCTGATCTCCGTCCAGGGCGGCCTGGGCGGCGTATTGAGAGATAGACGTTGGATTCGAGGTGCTTTGGGACTGGATCTTTTTCATCGCCTTGATGATTTCCGCGGGACCGCCCGCATAGCCTATGCGCCAGCCGGTCATGGAATAGGCCTTCGATACACCGTTCATGGTGATGGTGCGGTCATAGAGATCGGGGCAGGCATTGAGCAGGGTGACGAATTCGTGGCCTTCGAACATGATATGTTCATACATGTCATCGGTGGCGACATAAACCTGGGGATGACGCAGCAGGACCTCGCCTAGGGCTTTGAGCTCATCGAAGGTGTAGGCGACGCCACTGGGATTCGAAGGGCTGTTGATGACGAACAGGCGTGTCTTGTCGGTGATGGCCTGTTCGAGTTGCTCAGGCAATAGTTTGAAACCCTGGTCCTGACCCGCAGAGACGATGACCGGTTTGGCATCGGCTAGTAATGCCATGTCGGGGTAAGAGACCCAATAGGGGGCGGGGATGATGATTTCGTCGCCGGCCTCCAGTATTGCCTGGTAGAGGTTATAGGAACTCTGTTTGCCGCCCACCGATACCAGGATCTGTTCAGGGGTATAGTTCAGATCGTTATCGCGTTTGAATTTATCGACGATGGCCTGCTTGAGCGAGGGGATACCGTCGACCGCGGTGTACTTGGTCTTGCCGCTCTGGATTGCCTCGATGGCGGCTTGCTTGATGTGGTCCGGGGTATCGAAGTCGGGTTCCCCGGTCCCCAGGCCGATAATGTCGCGACCCTCAGCTCGTAGTTGCGCCGCCAAGGCCGAAACGGCCAGGGTAGGGGAGGGTTTTACTCGCTGAACGCGGGATGATAATTTTATGCCCAAGGTGGTATCCTCATTTGGTTTTAAAATTTATGGCCCGGATATTTCATGAATTTGCGTGCAGATTGCGCCGGATATTATTTTCATAATGGATTTTCCGAAGGCGTCGCGTATCCTTAGATTAAGGGTAGCTGAGGAAAATTCTTTGTGGAATCAATAGACAAGCGAGGGTGTGCGCGTTTTATGAATTATCCTGGATAGAACTCTCTTTTTTAGTATATACAATGATACTCCAAGTAGCCGTCGCAGATAAGCCCAAGGACTCTAATTTCCGTCTAACTACAAGTTATCAGCCCAAGGGCGATCAACCCGCGGCGATACGCCAATTGGTGGCGGGACTCAATAATGGCTTGGCCTATCAAACCCTGCTGGGAGTGACCGGTTCCGGTAAGACCTTCACCATTGCCAATGTCATCCAGGACACCCAGCGACCCACGGTAATCATGGCCCCGAACAAGACGCTGGCCGCTCAACTCTATGGCGAAATGAAGGAGTTCTTTCCCGAGAATTCCGTAGAATATTTCGTATCTTATTATGATTATTATCAGCCGGAGGCCTATATGCCTGCCAGCGATACCTATATCGAAAAAGACTCCTCGATCAATGAACACATCGAGCAGATGCGCCTGTCGGCCACCAAGGCCCTGCTGGAGCGCCGCGATGCAATCATCGTGGCGACGGTATCGGCCATCTATGGCCTGGGAGATCCGCGGTCCTATCTGAAAATGGTCCTGCATCTGGACCGCGGTGAGCGGATCGATCAACGCCGCTTACTCAGGCGTCTGGCTGAGTTGCAATATACCCGCAATGACATGGAGCTTCGTCGCGGCACGTTCCGGGTCAGGGGGGAGGTGATCGATGTGCATCCGGCCGATTCTGAGCGCGAGGCCGTGCGCATCGAGCTGTTCGATGACGAAATCGAACAGCTGAGTTACTTCGATCCTTTAACGGGGGAGGTAATACGACGAGTTCCGCGTCTTACTATCTATCCCAAGACCCATTATGTTACCCCCAGAGAGACCCTGCTGGAGGCCATAGAGTTCATCAAGATCGAACTCAAGCAACGATTGGCGGAACTCAAGGATAACAATCGTTTGGTAGAGGCCCAACGTCTTGAACAACGCACTTTGTTCGATTTGGAAATGATCAACGAGCTGGGCTATTGCTCGGGGATCGAGAATTACTCCCGTTATCTTTCCGGCCGGCAGGCCGGTGAACCGCCGCCCTGTTTTCTGGATTACTTGCCGAAGGATGCCCTATTGATCATCGATGAGAGTCATGTGTCTATCCCGCAGTTCGGGGGCATGTACAAAGGTGATCGCTCCCGCAAATCGACCTTGGTGGGGTACGGGTTCCGTCTGCCCTCGGCCCTGGATAACCGGCCGCTCAAATTCGAAGAATTCGAGCATATCTCTCCGCAGACTATTTTTTCATCGGCCACCCCTGGGGCCTATGAAGGTCAGCGCTCCGGGGCCATCGTAGAACAGGTGGTGCGCCCCACCGGACTGGTGGATCCTGAGATCGAGGTGCGACCGGTAGCCACCCAGGTCGATGATGTGCTATCGGAAATCAATCAGCGGGCGGGCGTTCAGGAACGAGTGATGATCACCACGCTCACCAAACGCATGGCCGAGGATCTTACGGATTATTTAGCCGAACATGGTGCGCGAGTCAGGTATCTGCATTCGGATATCGATACCGTGGAGCGGGTGGAGATCATCCGCGACCTGCGGCTTGGTAAATTCGATGTGCTGGTGGGTATTAATCTATTACGTGAGGGACTGGATATCCCGGAGGTCTCGCTGATTGCTATCCTGGATGCGGATAAGGAAGGGTTTCTACGCTCGGAACGTTCCCTCATCCAGACGATTGGCCGGGCCGCGCGGCATATCAATGGCCGGGCGATTATGTATGGTGATACCGTCACCGGGTCCATGCAGCGGGCCATCGAAGAGACCAGTCGGCGCCGAGAAAAACAACTCGCCCACAATAAAAAGCACGGCATCACGCCGAAAGGGGTGAAAAAACGGGTAGCCGATATCATGGAGGGCGCCTATGCCCAAAGCTCGGCTGCATCTCCAGGGCGGTATGCCAAGGTGGCCGAGCAGGTCATCGAATACGCGAAATACTCGCCCGAACAGCTGAATAAGCAGGTCGAAAAGCTCGAACAACGCATGTACCAGCATGCCCGTGATCTTGAATTCGAGGAGGCCGCTAATTTGCGTGACGATATCGCCATGCTAAAGGGCAAGGTGCTGGGAAAACCTTAGTTGGGTGGATAAGGGTGTAACCCGCCAAACGCGTATTCCCCTGCAAATATTGAAATTACCTTCCATGGCGCTGGATTCCCGCCAATCCGTGGCGGGAATGACGATATGCCGCGTTGTTTTGTGTCGTCATTCCGGCAGGGAAGCCGGAATCCAGAGACCATGGATGGTAAAGCCGGCTTCTTTTATGGAAGTCGGATTTCTATCAGCGGGCGACGGGTTACACCCGGTGGAGAATGGGCATAAAAATAAAGTCTAGAACAATTCAATTAGCTATAATGCCTATGCTGCGCATAGACGAAAATCATTCCTGCAACAGAAAAGCATTGGGGTCAGTTCCAACATTCAAACATATTCTGCTATAGTTTATCTATGGCCAGACCACTGAGATTGGAATATGCAGGTGCTTTGTATCACGTGACCTCGTGGGGGGACCGGCGGGAAGACATCTCTCGGGACGATGAGGACCGAGAAGCGTGGTTGGCGGTATTGTCGCAGGTTTGTGAGCGTTTTAACTGGGTGGTGCATGCCTGGTGTCAGATGACGAATCACTATCACTTATTGGTAGAGACGATTGACGGTAATCTGTCCCGCGGGATGCGGCAGTTAAACGGTGTTTACACGCAACGGTTCAATCGTCGCCATGGTGAGGTCGGTCACTTGTTTCAGGGGCGCTATAAAGCGATCCTCGTACAGAAAGACAGCTA